>JAGWIH010000015.1 GCA_028866355.1 Alphaproteobacteria bacterium | reverse complement strand
ATTCCTCGATGAAGTCCAACCAGTCCACCACCAAATCGATTTCCAACATGTCCATAGGCAACTTCCCCCCGAACGATTGCGCTCTCCGGGTGCGTGCGCCAGCCATGCCCTGGGATATCTATCCTGCCACAGATTGGCCTCACGCGATCAAATGATCGCCGTCGGCGTCAGGATGCGCGTTGCGATCCCGCCTGCATGGCGCCGCGCGCAATGCGCAATAAAGCGGCGCGGCAAATAGTTTCATCCTTCATGCCCGACGATTTGGCCTGGCGCTCGGCCTCGACGAGCGCCGCCAGCACGGCCGCGCCGCGCCGCGCCGGCCAAAGCCGCAATTGGCGCTTGAAACTATCTTTTATTTTAAAAAACAGCGGCGGCCGCACGGCGGCAATCGCCTCATCCACGTTGGCACCGTCATCAAGCCGCGCCGCCGTGCGGTGGAGTTGCGCGAAATGCCGCAACGCGGCGCGCAGGATGCGGATCGGCGATTCACCTTCGGCCAGCGCCCGCGTCAAGGCGCGCTCGCACGCGGCGGGGTCGCCTTCGGCGGCCGCGAGGATCGCGTCATCGAGCGACAAGTCGGCGCTGTCGCCGACGAGGGCGGCGGCTTCGTCACGCGACACGGTGCCGCCGTCGCCGGCATAGAGCGCGAGTTTTTCGAGCTCCCGGCGGCTCAAGGCACGGTCGCCGCCCAACGACCCGACCAAATAAGGCACTGCGTCGGGTGCCAAATTGATGCGGTGAGCGCGCGCGACCTCACGCACCAGCGCCTCGATCTCGCGCGGTCCGTCGAGATAACAGGCGATCGCGGCGGCGTTCTTGGCGCCTTCGAAAGCGCGGCGCAGATTTGAGCGCGGCTTCAGGTCGCCACTCTCGACGATCACGAAACCGTCGCCAGCCGGCGGATCGGCAAGGTAGCGCGCGAATAGCGCGCCGACGGCGTCGCCGGCATCGGTCACATGCACCAGGCGTCGGCCACCCATGAGCGACAGCTGCGCCGCCTCGTCATGCAAGCGCGTCGGCGCCGCGAGCAGCGCATCTGCCGTCATGGCCGCGACCTGGAAAGCGTCCTTCGGATCGGGAACGATGGCGCGCGCCAGCCGCGCGGCGCGCTCGCCGACCAGACCGCGATCGGGGCCATAGACCAAGCAGGCGCGCGCGGCCGGATCGGGCGCCGCGAGAAAGGATTCAATGCGGCGGGATTCGAGTTTCACCGGCTCAGCGCGCGGCTGTTTGCTGCCGCGACCAGAGCGACAGCTGCATGTAGATCGCGTCGGCGAGATCCTCGATGGCGCGCTCGCGCGCGTCGCTCTCGGCGACGGTCGCTGCCCAAGCGTCGTTCTGCAGATTAAAGGCGCTGACCGTTCGGCTCTTGCCGGCGATATTGATGCCGTCGCCCTGCAATGTATAGCTCGCCGCGGCATTGATTTCCGAGCGGGTCGACGTCGCATTGCGCTGGATGCCGAGATCGCTCCGAGTCAAACCCAAAGTCACGTTCAGTGTGTAGCGCGTCGGTAGCGTCACGCCACGCGGATTGAGCTTTTCCCGCAGTGCCAATTCCAACAGTTGGCCCTCGCGGTCCGGAATCGGCGCGACTTTGATCGCGGCAAGCCTGGGATCGTATTCGCCCGCGGTATGGCCGCCGTAGAGCGGATGGAAGCCGCAGCCGGCGAGCGGCGCTGCGGCGAGCGCCGTCAGGATGCCGCGCCTAGACCACGACATTGACGATCCGATTGGGCACGACGATGGTTTTGCGCGGCGTCTTGCCGGCCAACGCCGTGATGACGTTCGGTAATGCGAGCGCCGCCTGACGCGCATCGGCTTCGCCGACGTCGCGCGGCATGTCGATCGTGCCGCGGAGTTTGCCGTTGACCTGGACTGCCAACGTCACCGTCTCGGCGACGGCGAGCGCAGCGTCGGCTTTCGGCCACGGCTCGTTGGCCAGCAGGCGTTGATGGCCAAGCGCCTCCCACAGCGCCTCGGCGAGATGCGGCATCATCGGCCCGATAAGTCGCACGGCCGCTTCCAGCGCCTCGCGCACCACCGCGACAGCGGCGTCGGGCGTGGCTTCGATGGCGTTGGTGAGCTCGCGGATGCGCGCGACCGCCCGGTTGAAACGGAACTTGTCGAGATCGTCGGTGACCAGCGCGACCGTTTGATGGGTGGCGCGCCTGAGATCCTGATCGGCCGTCGCGAGCTTCGCCGGAATTGGTGTGCCCGGCGGCGGTAAAGGATTGTCGCGTTCGGCCACCAGCCGCCATAGCCGATTGGCGTAACGCCAAGCGCCTTCGATGCCGGCGTCGGTCCATTCGAGGTCGCGCTCGGGTGGGCTGTCGGACAACAGATAGAGTCGTGCGGTGTCGGCGCCATAGGCGTCGACGATGGTTTCGAGTCCGACCACGTTCTTCTTCGATTTCGACATCTTTTCCATGCGCCCGACGGTCACCGGTCGGCCCTTGGCGTCGCGCCAGGCGCCATTGTCGCTGTGCTGGACCTCCTCGGGGAAGAGCCAATTTCCCGCCGCGTCTTGGTAGGTTTCGTGGCAAACCATGCCTTGCGTGAACAGGCCGGCAAACGGCTCTTGGAGCGCGAGATAGCCGCAGCTTTCGAGCGCGCGGGTGAAAAAACGCGAATAAAGCAGGTGCAGGACCGCGTGCTCGATGCCGCCGATATACTGGTCGACCGGCATCCAATAGGCGACGTCCTGGCGCTCGAAGGCGGTGGGAGATCGGGGCGAACAAAACCGCGCGAAATACCATGAGCTTTCGAAGAAGGTGTCGAAGGTGTCGGTTTCGCGCCGCGCCTTGGCGCCGCAGCGCGGACAGGCGACATGCTTCCAGGTCGGATGGCGATCGAGTGGATTACCCGGCCCGTCGAACGTCACATCGTCGGGCAGCCGCACGGGCAGGTCTTTTTCGGGCACCGGCACGATGCCGCATGTGCCGCAATGGATCACCGGAATCGGACAGCCCCAATAACGCTGCCGCGATACACCCCAATCCCGGAGCCGCCACACTGTCGCACCGGCGCCGGTTTTGAGCTTTTCGATTTCGGCGATGGCGCGCCGCTTCGCCGCCGGCACGTCGAGGCCGTCGAGGAAGCCTGAATTGATGTGCGTGCCGTCGCCGGTATAGGCCTCGGCGGCGACGGCAAATGTTTTGGCATCGGCGTCGGATGGCAACACGACGGGCGTCACCGGCAGCTTGTATTTGCGCGCGAATTCGAGGTCGCGCTGATCGTGCGCCGGACAGCCGAAGATCGCGCCGGTGCCGTATTCCATCAGCACGAAATTGGCGACGTAGACCGGGAGGGCCCGGTCCGGCGCAAAGGGATGGCGCGCCTTGATGCCGGTGTCATAGCCCAACTTTTCGGCGGTCTCGATCGCTGCCTCGCTGGTGCCCATGCGGTTGCACTCGGCGACGAAGTCACGCAGTTTGGCGTCACGCTTGGCCAACGCCTCGGCCAGCGGATGATTGGGCGCGACGGCAAGAAACGACGCGCCGAAGAGCGTGTCGGGGCGCGTCGTGAACACTTCGAGGCGTTCTTCGCGGCCGGCGAGCGCGAAAATGACACGCGCGCCTTCCGATCGGCCGATCCAGTTCTCCTGCATCAGCTTGACGCGCTCGGGCCAACGGTCGAGCGTCGCCAGCGCCTCGAGCAACTCGGATGCGAAAGCGGTGATCTTGAGGAACCACTGCGACAATAATCGTTTCTCGACGGGCGCGCCGGAGCGCCAGCCGCGGCCGTCGATCACCTGCTCGTTCGCGAGCACCGTGTTCTCGACCGGATCCCAGTTGACCCACGATTCCTTGCGGTAGGCGAGCCCCGCTGCCAGGAAATCGAGAAACATCTTCTGCTCGTGCTTGTAATAGTCGGGATGGCAGGTGGCGATCTCGCGCCGCCAGTCATAGGCGATGCCCATCCGCTTCAGCTGCTCGCGCATCACCGCGATGTTCGCCAGCGTCCATTCGCGCGGATGCTTGCCGGATGCCATCGCCGCGTTCTCGGCCGGCAGGCCGAACGCGTCCCAGCCCATCGGATGCAGCACGTTGAAACCCTGCGCGCGCTTGTAGCGCGCGACGACGTCGCCCATCGTGTAATTGCGAACGTGGCCGACGTGCAGTTTCCCCGACGGATAGGGAAACATCTCGAGCACGTAATATTTCGGGCGCGCCAGGTCGGTCTCGACCTCGAAGCTCTTGCGCTCGCGCCAGACTCGTTGCCAGTGCTCTTCGTTTTCTTTCGCGTTGTACCGCGCCATCGCGCGAGGGCCGCGGCCTATTGCTGGTTCGAGGCCGTGCTCAGACGAATCTGGCGCGCCCGCGCGAGGATGGCGTTCTCGAGATCGGTCCCCGTGTTCTTGTCGACCGGCGCGTCGACCCAGTTGCCTTTGCTGTCGCGCGTCTGGCGGAAGACGCTGGCGCGCACGCCGTCGGCGCGGAGCTCGCGGTTGAGGATGAAGATGTTCACCTTGAAGCGCTCATCCGGCGTCTGCGGCGGGCTGAACCAGTCGGTGATGATGACGCCGCCGAACGGATCGGCCGAGGCCAGCGGCATGAACGAGACGGTGTCGAGGCTCGCATGCCATAGGAACGAATTGACGCCGACGCCCGGCGCACCGCCGCCGCCGTTGCTGGCGGTGTTATTGTTGTTGTTGAAGAAGAGCGACAGGACCGAGCGGTTGCTGTCGGTTTGGGTGCGCGGATTGAACGAGCCCTGCGTGCCTGCGATGTATTTCGGATCGGTGTGATAGGGATCGTCGGCCCGCTGTTGCGCATCGGGGTCGTTGCCCTGCCAACGGTCGCTGCTGAACAGGCCGCAGCCGCTCAGCAGCAAAACCGCGCCAAAGCACAGGAATCCGGCTTTCACGGATCGGCTAAACACCATACCAACACTCCTCGGAGCTCCCCCCGGGCGCTTGCAGCCCCGGGTGTGGCAATATTAGCGCAGCGTCCCTCGACCCCGCTATACCTTTGAAAACCCAAGGCTGTCCGGTCCGCGGCGTCCGCGGCCTTGACGGGCCGGTTGGCACTGGCGAGCCTGCGACATGTCCGATCCGGCCACGCTTTCAATCGCCGCGCGACTGGCAACGGTGCGCGCGCAGCTTGCCGAGGCTGCCCGGCATGCGGGCCATTCGGCCAACGCCGTCACACTGGTTGCCGTTAGCAAGACGCAGCCGGTAAGCGCGATTGAAGCTGCCCTGGCCGCCGGCCAGCGCGATTTCGGCGAGAACCGGGTGCAAGAGGCACAGTCCAAATTTTCGGGGCTGAAAGCGCGCTATCCGGACCTGCGGCTCCATCTCATCGGGCCGCTGCAAACCAACAAGGCGCGCGACGCCGTGCGGCTCTTTGACGTCATCCATACGCTCGACCGGCCTCGGCTGGCCGAAGCGCTGGCACGCGCCATGGAGCAAGAAGGCCGCCGGCCCGCCTTGCTGGTCGAGGTCAATATCGGCGACGAGCCACAAAAGGCCGGCATCGCGCCCGCGGATGCCGATGGATTCATTGCCGATTGCCGCGCCCGCTGGCGTTTGGCGATCACCGGCTTGATGTGCATACCGCCGGCCGACGCCGATCCGACGCCGCATTTCACGGCGCTTGCCGCGCTCGCGCGCCGCAACGGCCTGGCCGAACTCAGCATGGGAATGAGCGCGGATTTCCCGCTGGCGGTGGCGCATGGCGCCACACTGGTGCGCGTCGGCACCGCGATCTTCGGGCCGCGGCCGCGCGCTTAAGGCGCCGCAACGACGACGCGTGACGACGCGTCGGCTTCGGCCAAAACACGGCGCAGATCCTCGGGTGCGAGGGCGACGCAACCTTCGGTCGGCGCGTAACCCGCCGATGCTACGTGCAGGAAAATTGCGCTGCCGGCGCCGGCAATTGCCGGGTCGTCGTTGTAGCCCAGCACCACGACCAGGTCGTAGAGCCGATCCGCGCGCCACAACCGCTCGGCCCGCGCCTGATATGGCAACTTGACCGGCCGGTTATAGGCGGCGTCGGCCGGATCGTCGCACCAACCGTCATCGGCGGCGATCGGCGCCATCGGCAAACGGGTCGCCGGTGCGGCCCCGCGATCGGGCCGATAAAGAAGCCGCCGCATGACGAACGCGCCAGCGGGCGTCGCGCCGTCACCTTCGCGCTTGATCGGCCGTACGCCGCTCTTGCCGAGCGCGCAGCGCAAACGCTGCGTGCCCCACCGCACCCAACCCGCGGGCTCGACCAGCAGATCCATCGGCCTTTCTATAGCCGATCGGGGTGCGCCGTGCCCGGCACCCCCGCGAAGTATGGTTAAATTAACCACAAGTATCGCAATTAACTATACTTAGTCTATAATTAACCAATACTTAGCATTGATTTTGTCTCAACGTAAATATAATTTCACCATCGAAGAAAAAGACCGAAAAGGTCTGTCGTTCAGGAAGGAAGTTCGAAGCCCGCGGAGCGCGTATCTCCGCTGGTCCCCTCCCGGTCGGTGCCCTCCGCGGCGCTCCGGACTCCTTCTCCGACAGCCCCTTCCGGTCGAATGCGGCGGCTGCGGATCGACCCTTCCCTCCCAGGGTCATCCGCGGACCGCTCGCCAACAGGGATACGGAGAGCAGATATGAAGGGTTCCATCCGCACTTTCGCCAAGTATTCGGTCGCCGCGGTCGCGCTTCTGGCGCTGACAGATGGCGCCGCGTTCGCGCAGATCCCCAGCTCGGGATCGACAGCGCCGGGCGGAACCTGGACCCAAAGCACCAGCGCCACGAACAACGGCACGGTCACGGTCGGCGGCGATCAATCCAATCCGACCACCGGCACGATCAACAGCGGCGTCACGCTGACCAACGACGGCACCGGCGGCAGCCCGCACGGTACGCTCGACAATCAGGCCGGCTCGACCATCACCAATAACGGCACGATCAGCGGCGTCACCGGCTCAAATCTGACCAACGACGGCAGCCTGACCAACGGCGGCGTCACCACGCCGGGTCACGCGATCATCACCAACAACGGCACCATCAGCACCGACGGCACCAGCACGCTCAACAACGTTGTCGGCACGCCGGCGACGGGTGTTTCGAGCGAGATCACCAACAACGGCTCGGTGACCAACGCCGGCATCCTGACCAACAATGCCAACGGCAATCTTGGCGCCACTTCGGCGGCGGGCCAGGGCGCGGTACTGACCAATTCGGCATCGGGCTCGCTCACCAACAGCGGCGGCGGTTTCCTCAACGAGCTGGCCGCGCTCTTCAGCAATCTCGGCACGTTCATCAATCAGTCAGCGGGCGTCTTCACCAACACAGACCTCAACACGGTGTGGGACAACGCGAGCGGCGCCACCACTCTGAATATGGGCGCCAACACCCAGATCCAGAACCAGAACGGCGCGGCGGTCACCAACGAGGGCCAGATTCTCAATCTGCTCGGCGCCCTGTTCCACAACAACACCGGGTCGACCGTCACCAACAACGGCTCGAACGCGGCGATCTTCAACATGACCGCCGGCAGCAAGCTGACCAACGACGGCACGCTCACCAACGAGAGCGGCGCCCAGATCTACAACCAGGCGCACGGCACGCTGACCAACAACGGCTCGCTCACCAACCAGTCGGGCGGCCAGGTCTATAACCAGGGTGGCGGCCAGTTCACCAACAACGGCTCGGTCGACAACAAAGGTGCGACCAGCCAGTTCTACAACCAGGGCGGTTCGACGCTGACCAACAGCTCGACCGGCTCGATCACCAACGAGATCGGCGCGCAGTTCACCAACCAGGGCGCCTCGACTCTCAACAACGCCGGGACTCTGACCAACGCGGCCGCGGCCCAGTTCACCAACACCGGCAGCGGCACCACGCTCGCCAATACCGGCGCGATCAACAACCAGGCCGGCGGGTTCTTCAGCAATCTCGGTAGCGCGCTCATTACCAACAGCGGCACCGGCACGATCACCAACAACGGCGCGACCTTCACCAACAACGGCGCCACCATCAACAACACCAGCACGGCGGCTGCGGGCATCCTCAACGAGAACGCGGGAACCTCGCTCTCGAACCAGAACGGCGCCACTCTCACCAACGCCTCGGGCTCGACCATCGCCAACGTCGGCGGCGCGACACTCACCAACCAGTCGGGCTCGCTCCTCGACAACTCGGGCGCGCTTCAGAACGAAGTCGGCGGCCAGCTGGTCAACAGCGACAGCGGCACGCAGCTCACCAACGAGGTCGGCGGCACCGTCACCAACGACGGCGTCGGCACCAAGCTGTGGAACAAGGCGTTGGCAGCGCTCAGCAATTTCGGCCTGATCCAGAACCAGAACGGCGCCACGCTGCAGAACGACGCGACGCTGACCAATGACGGCGGCGGCGTCGGCCTCTCGCACGGCTCGCTTATCAATCAGACGGGCGCCACGCTCAACAACACCGGCACGCTCACCAACCAGAACAAGGCGACGCTGGTCAACGACGGCACGACCACGGTTGCGACCGTCAACAACAGCGGGACTCTGACCAACGATCACAGCACCATCGACAACCAGAACGGCGGCGCGTTCAACAGCAGCGGCACGCTGACCAACCAGAACGGCGGCACGATCAACAACACCACCGGGTCGACCATGACGGTCCAGACCGGCGGCACACTGACCAATGACGGCACCAGCGCGGCCGGCGCGGTCATCACCAACGACAGTTCGACCTTCACCACCCAGGCCGGCTCGACCGTCAACAACAACGGGTCGCATGCGGTCTTTACCAATCAGAACGGCGGCAGCGTCACGACCAACGGCGCCTTCAACAACACCAATGGCGCCCAGGTCATCAACGACCCCTCGAGCTGGACCAACAACGGCCCCTTCACCAACAGCGGCGGGTCGACCGTAACCAACACCGGTGCGGGCTCGACCTACACCAACAGCTCAACCGGCACCTTCGACAACACCGGCGCGGGCTCGACAGTGACCAACCAGAACCAGGCCACCTTCACCAACAACGGCCAGCTCACCAACGAAAACAACGCCTCGATCCAGAATCTCGGCGGCGCGACCGGCACGACCACGTTCTCGACCAGCGGCGCCGGCGCGACCCTGACCAACCAGACCGGCGCCACCATCACCAACGACGGCACCGGCGCGGGCACCGCTCACTTCAACGTCGCGAGCGGCGGCACGCTGACCAACGCGGTGAGCTCCGGCGGCATCACCAACGAGGGCGCGAACGGCCTGTTCCACGTCCACTCGGGCGGCGTGCTCGACAACTTCGGCTCGATCCTCAACCAGCTCGCGGGCACGCTTAAGAACTTCGTCGGCGGCACCGTCGACAACAACGGCGCCGGTGCGGTCATTACCAACAACGCCTCGACGTTGCAGAACGATGGCTCGTTCACCAACGAGAACACGGCGCAGCTCGTCAACCAGAACGGTGCGACGCTCAACAACACCGGCACGCTGACCAATCAGTCCAGCGCGACCATCACCAATGACGCCACCAGCACGATCGCCAACACCGGGACTCTGACCAACGTCACCGGCGGCGGCGCGATCACCAACAACGGCACGATGACCAACAGCGCCGGCGGCAACGTCACGATCCAGTCGGGCGCCACGCTCAACGGCACGGGCACCTACACCCAGACCGGCGCGACCAGCAACACCACGGTCGACGGCAGCTGGACCCAGGCCCTGACCGACATCGAGGACGGCAACCTCAACGGTTCCGGCACGGTCAACGGCCCGCTCTTCAACAACACACCGCACGGCACCGGCCCCGGCGTCAGCGGCACCGGCGCGGGCATCGCCCTCACCGGCCCGGTCACCGGAACCGGCAATTATTCCGGCACCGTGACCTTCTCCGGCAGCTTCTCGCCCGGCAACAGCGCCGCGTTCGCGGTCAACCCGAACAACCCCGACAAGACCTCGGGCACGTTCCTGCCGAACCCGACGCCGAACTATCCGCTCGGCACCAACTCGGCCGCGGCGATCACCAGCACCGGCAAACTCGTGTTCGCGCCCTCCAACACGCTCTACATGGACGTGATGGCGCCGACCACGGGCGGCACGACCTACGACCAAATCACCACCGCGGCGGCGAACCTCGGCGGCACCATGACCTTGGTTCCGAACTCGACCGTGGCGCCCGGCTCCTATGACCTGATCCACTCGGGCGCGAGCGGCATCACCGGCGACTTCAACGTCACCCAGATGCTGAACCTCGGCACGACCGACACCTACCTCAAGAGCAACACGGTGACGTCGTCCGACGACACCGCCGTGCTCGGCAGCGTCGCTTCGGATTACGGCCTCTCCGGCGTCAACAACACCTTCGGCCAGATCGGCGGCAACGGCGCGGCGGGCCAGAATGGCGTCAGCGTCAGCCCGTCGCTCACCACCACGGGCTCCGGCGCGACCTTCGCCACCGGCGGCAATGGCGGCAGTGCGTCCAGCCCCGGCAACGGCGGCAACGGCGGCAACGGCACGGCGGCCAACGTCGTCACCGGCTCGGGCATCTCGCTGGCGGTCGGCAACGGCGGCAACGGCGGCGATGCCAACGGCGTCGGCACCGGCGGCAACGGCGGCGCCGGTAGCGCGAACTCGGCCATGAACGGCCCGACCGGCTCGGCCAATGCCTTCTCGACGGGCGGCAACGGCGGTCTCGGCGTCGGCGGCGACAACGGCGGCACCGGCGGCACCGCCACCTCCACGGCCAATGCGACCCTGAATGTCGTGACGGCTGCCACCGCGAACGCCACTTCGATCGGCGGCAACGGCGGCGGCGCCATCGGCGGCGGCGTCGGCGGCAACGGCGGCAACGCCTCGTCCATCGCCAATGCGGCGACCCCCGACGGCGTCAATCCGGCGAACGCGACCGCCTTTTCGACCGGCGGCCAGGGCGGCAGCCCCAGCGGCGTCGGCGGCACCGCGACCTCGAATGCCAACGCGTTTAGCTCCAGCGGCGGACCAGTCGGTGCGGATGCGGTCGCCACGTCGTTCCAGAACACGGCGACGGCGACGGCCAACGGCACCTCGACCGGCGGCGGCAGCGGCACGCTCACGGCGGTCCTGACCGACGGCAACGGCAATGTGCTGCGCAGCATCAGCAACGTCGGCTCGATGGCGGCAGCGACCACCGACGGCGCCAATGCGTCGCCCAACACTCCGGCGGTCACCGCCGCCGGCTCGGCGACCATCGGCAGCCCGGCCACCTCGTTCGCCAATACCACGTTCGCCCAGAACGTCTCGACCACGGCGCCGATCTCGCCGTTCAGCCAGGCGAACCCGATCCCGGACAACAGCTACTCGCTCGGCAACTTGATGCCGACCGGGCTGACGCCGGGCTTCTATGCGGCCAATCCGGCGGCGAGCGCGGCCTTCAACAACGGCGGCAGCTCGGTCATCGCCTCCGGCCTGTTGGGCGTCGGCGCCACGGGCACGATCTCGACCCCGCACACCTACACGTCCTCGCTCACCTTTACCGATACGGGCGCGAACGCGGCGGGTCGCGATGTGATTGTCAGCGTCCTCAACAACGGCAGCTCGGGCTATACCGGTGCGAACTTCGGCTCGCTCGAGTTCTACCTGACCCAGAGCGGCAAGCCCAACAAGCTCGACGACCAGACCTTCACGACCCTGGCCAGCGCGCTCGCCGCTCTCAGCAACGTCAACTACGACCTCGGCACGATTGCGGGCAGCGGACTGTTCGACGTGACGGCGAACCTGGTGTTCGACACCTCGTCGTTCAGCGGCTTCCAGACCAGCCTGCTGTTCGGTTACGCCACGACGGCGGTGCCGGAGCCGGCGAGCTGGCTGCTGTTCGCCAGCGGTCTCCTCGGCCTCGGCTTCTTCGAGATGCAGCGCCGGCGGAAGCAAGCCGGTGCGACCAAAGGCACCGACCAAGGTGCTGGCGGGATCGCGGCCTAGTTTTTTCGAAGGGCGACTAGACGAGGCCGCCGCGAGGCGGCCTCTTTTTTTCCGGCTACTGCGCCTGGACGGCGTCGACCGCAATCAGCGGCGATTGCCGGCCGACCGCCAGAAATTTCGCCGGATTGAGCGGCTGGCCGTCGATCCGCACTTCATAGTGCAGGTGCGGACCGGTGCTGCGGCCGGTGCTGCCGACCAAGCCGATGCGCTGATGCTCGTCGACGCGATCGCCGATGCGGACCAGGATCCGCGACAGATGGGCGTAGCGCGTCCGGATGCCGTTGCCGTGGTCGATCTCGACCATGCGGCCGTAGCCGCCATCCCAGCCTGCGAAGTCGACCGTGCCGGGCGCCGTGGCGTGGACTGCGGTGCCGATTTCTGCGTCGAGATCGATGCCCGGATGGAAGGAGCGTTCGCCGTTGAACGGGTCGCGGCGGATGCCGAACGAGCTCGAGACCTCGAAGCGGATCAGGGGCGAAGCGAACGGCATGCGCGCAATCAGGCGTTCGAGCCGCGCCAGGCGCGAGGGGTCGAACGCGGCGTCGCGGATCTCGCCGGCCGGGATAAAAGGACCGCCTTCGTCGGCCGCGCGATGGACCGGCGCCGCGTGATGGAGGAGGGTTTCGAGATTGATGCCGGCGGCGCGCAGCTGCGCCAGGCCCGCGTTCTCGCGCGCCAGCAACATCGGATCGAGCAGCGTGGCATGGAAGCGAAGCGGTTCGGCGTCCACCGGCACGGGCGGCGGCGCGACTTGCGCGACGGCCGGCGACGGCTTGGCTGTAGTCGTGGGCTTGGCCGCTACCGCTGCGGCAACCTTTGGCGCGGCCGGATGCACCAGTGCGCGCAACGCCAGCGTGCCAACCGCCAGATGCAGACCGGCGACCAGCACGATACAGAGCGAAATCGGACGGCCGATTCCGCGAAACGCTGCAGCCAGCGATTGCACGTTAGCCTTAGTTCCCCGCGGACCCGAGACGGGTCCAGGGATGAGGATAAGGCCGTGCTGTTAAAGCGGGCTTAACCTTCGGGCGACGGCGGCACGTGCGCGGTAAGGCCGCGCTTCGCCAGGACGGCCCAGGCTTCTTCCGCGGTATTGGCGAACTCGAACAACGCAAGATCTTCGCGGCTGATGGTTTCGGCTTCCGCCAGCGCCTCAAAGTTAATAACTCGTTTCCAATAATCGCCGTCGAACAGCACGATCGGCACCGCGGGTGCCTTCTTGGTCTGCACCAGCGTCAGTATCTCGAACAACTCGTCGAAGGTGCCGAAGCCGCCGGGAAACGCAACCAGCGCATTGGCGCGCATCGCCAGGTGCATTTTGCGCATGCCGAAATAGTGGAATTGGAAGGTTAGCTCGGGCGTGGTGTAGGGGTTGGGATGCTGCTCATGCGGCAGCGCGATGTTGAAGCCGATGGTCGCGGCGCCGGCTTCGCGCGCGCCGCGGTTCGCGGCTTCCATGATCCCCGGCCCGCCGCCGGTGGCGACAACGTTGTCGCGCCACCGGTGATGCGGCGCGAAAGCGCCGCCGCGCTCGGACACGATGCGGCCGAATTCGCGCGCCGCTTGATAGCGGGCGACGCGCGCATCGATGCGGGCGCGCTCGGCATCGGTTTTTGCCGCCTGGCGCAGCGCCGGCGCCTGTTCGGGCGACGGCGTGCGGGCGCTGCCGAAGACGACAACAGTCGAACGTACGCCCCAGTCGCGCAGCAGGAACTCGACCTTGGCGTATTCGATGGCGAAACGCAGGTCGCGCAGCTCGTCGCGCTTCGACAGGAATTCGGTGTCGAGCACCGGCAGGATGTAGCTCGGCGATCGTTCTTGCGCGGTGCTCGGCGGCGTGGCGTCCGACATAGCAAAAGTCTCCTCCGGTTACGACCGGCGCATCATGTCACGTCGGACATGCTACGGGAACGTTCGGCGGATTTATTCCGCGGCGGCGCTGTCGTATTCGTTCTGCGCTTCGAGCCAACGGGCCTCGGCGGCCGCCAGCATCCGCGCGGCTTCGGCACGTGTCTTTGCCAAGGAAGCGGCGGTCGCCGGATCGCGCGCGAACAGGTCCGGCGCGGCAAGCTGCGCGTCGAGTTCGCCGAGCCGCGCCGTGAGCGTGCCGACTTCGCGTTCGGCGGCGTCGGCGCGCTGCTTCAGCGGTTTGAGACGCCGGCGCTTGTCGCTGTCGCCTTCGCGCCGCGGCGCCGGCGCGGACGTTTCGGCTTGGATCGTTCGCGTCGCGGTGTTGCCCGGCGACAGCAGGAAGCGGCGGTAATCGTCGAGATCGCCGTCGAACGGCGCCACACGGCCGTCGGCGACCAGCATCAGACGGTCGGCCGTCGCCTCGAGCAGCCGCCGATCGTGGCTCACCAGGATCACCGCGCCGGCGAAATCGTTGAGCGCCGTCAGCAATTCGTTGCGCGCGTCGATATCGAGATGGTTGGTCGGCTCGTCGAGGATCAAGAGGTTCGGCTTGTCGAGGGTCGCCAGCGCCAGCATCAGCCGTGCGCGCTCGCCGCCCGAAAGGCTCGCCACTTTGGTGGTTGCCTTGGCGGCGGAAAAACCGAAGCCGCCGAGCTGCGTGCGCAGCGCCTGTGCCGGCAGCTTGGGCCGCAATTCGGCCAGGGTTTCCAGCGGCGTCAGGTTGCCGTCGAGCTCCTCGAGCTGGTGCTGCGCGAAATACCCCGGCACCAGCTTGCGCGCGCGCGTCAGCGTGCCGCTCATCGGCGCCAGCTTGCCGGCAAGCAGCTTGGCGAAGGTCGATTTGCCGTTGCCGTTCTTGCCGAGGAGCGCGATGCGGTCGTCGGGATCGAAGCGCAGCGACAAATGCGCCAGCACCGGTTTGCCCGGCTCGTAACCGACCGACGCGCGATCCATCGTGACCAGCGGCGGGCTCGCCGGCAGCGGTTCCGGCAGGCGGATCGGCGCGACATGCTCGTCGACCGGCACCGCCACGACTTGCATGCGCGACAGCATCTTGAGTCGGCTTTGCGCCTGCCGCGCTTTCGACGCTTTGGCGCGGAAGCGGTCGACGAATTGCTGCATGTGCTTGCGCGCGGCTTCCTGTTTCTTGGCGAAGGCGGCCTGGTGCGCGCGGTGCGCCGCGCGCGTCTCGACGAAGGTGTCGTAGCCGCCGGTATAAAGCGCGAGCTTGCCGTGCTCGAGATGCAGGATGAAATCGACCGCCGTGTTGAGCAGGTCACGGTCGTGGCTGACGATCAGCACCGTGCCGCGATAGCGGCGCAGAAAATCTTCGAGCCAGAGCAGACCTTCGAGGTCGAGGTAGTTGGTCGGCTCGTCGAGCAGCAGCAGATCGGGCGCTGCGAATAGAATTGCCGCCAAGGCGACGCGCATGCGCCAGCCGCCGGAGAATTCGGCGCACGGCCGCGCTTGCTCCGTCGCGGAAAATCCCAGACCCGACAGAATGCTGGCGGCGCGCGCCGGCGCGGCATAGGCGTCGATGGCGTCGAGCCGGGCATGGATCTCGGCGATCCGGTGGCCGTCGGTTTCGGTTTCCGCCGCCGCGACCAGCGCCGCGCGCTCACCGTCGGCCGCGAGCACGGTATCGAGCAGGCTGGCGTCGCCGCCCGGCGCTTCTTGGGCGACCGCGCCGATTTTCCAGTCGCGCGGCCACGATACGTCGCCGCCGTCGGTCCCCATCTCGCCGAGGATCACCTTCAGCAGCGTCGATTTGCCGGCGCCGTTGCGGCCGACGAGGCCGATGCGGCGGCCGGCCGGCACGTTGGCGCTGGCGCCGGCCAGAATCTCGCGGCCGGCGATGCGGACGGTGACGTTATCGATGCAAAGCATAGCGGCGGCTGGCCGGCGGTCGTCGCCGCAATCTGTAAGAAAATGGAGCGGGCGAAGGGATTCGAACCCTCGACCCCAACCTTGGCAAGGTTGTGCTCTACCCCTGAGCTACGCCCGCGCTCCGAAGGCGGCGAATATGCAAAACCCGGACGGGCATTGCAAGCAAGCCGCCGGGTTGGTTTTACGGATTTGGCCTTAAGCGGCGCTTAAGGCGGCGGTCTCGGGCGCGAAGAGTTGGTCGACCGCCAGCCCGAATTGGTCGCGCAGGCCGGTCAAACCGGCCGGGGTCACCGTGACGCCACGCCCCCGCGGGCCAATGCCGCGCTCGACCCAGCCCAGCGCCGTCAGCCGCGCCAAAAGGCGCACGCCTACGGGTCCGGCGAGATGGTTGCGCCGCTCGGTCCAGTCGAGACATTTGCGCGCCAGGCCGCGCCGGTCGGGTTTGAGGTCGTCGAGCGAGACGCCGAAGGCGGCGAAGCGCGCGCGGCCTGGGTCCGTCAGGGTAAAGCGCGCGTCGTCGCCGGCGGTTTCGGCCAACCAACGTTCCCGCACCAACGCCTCGGCGAGTGCGACGCCGAGACGACCCGCGAGGTGGTCGTAACACGTGCGCGCCACGCGCAACTGCCGCGCCAGTGGCGAGCGCGGCGTTTCCAGGCTCTTCACCGCCGGCGCGAGGCCGGACAGCCCTTCGAGCACATGCGCGATCTCGGCGTTGGCGAGACAATAATAACGATGCCGTCCGGCGGTGCGGAGCTTCAGCAATCCGCCGGCGACCAGCTTGCCGAGATGGTTGCTGGCCGACTGCGCCGAGATGCCGGCGGCATAGGCGAGCGCGGACGCCGGCTGGGCGCGGCCGTCGAGCAGCGCCATCAGGATGGCGGCGCGCGCCGGATCGGCGATCAGCGCGGCAGGCACGGCGACGTTGGCGTCCATAGGCGGCTCCGTCGGATGGCGGTGTTGCCACAGTATATAGGTCCGGCGGCGTTCGTTTCACCCGCGGATGAAACGTTCGCGTCGAGCGCTCACCTATCGTCCACGCATGACAACCGACAAACCGCTCGCGCTCCGGCCCGTTGGCGTTGCCCTTGCCGCCGCCAGCCTCGGCTTCGCTTTGATCCAGCTCGACGTCACCATCGTCAACGTCGCGCTGCCGCGCATCGGCGCCACACTCGGCGCACCGGTCGATGCGCTGCAATGGGTGGTCGATGCCTATGCGCTTGTCTTCGCCGTGTTGTTGCTGACCGGTGGTCTGCTCGGCGACCGCTTTGGGGCGCGCCGTCTATTCCGCATCGGTCTCGGCGTGTTTGCGCTGGCGTCGCTCGGCTGCGGTGCCGCGCCGAACGCAGGCGCGCTGATCGCCATGCGCGCACTGCAAGGCGTCGGCGCGGCGGCGATGCTGCCGAGCTCGCTGGCGTTGCTCAATCACGCTTGCCATCACGATGGGCGGTTGCGCGCACGCGCCGTCGGCTTGTGGACCGCCGCAGGCGGCGTCACCATCGCCGCCGGTCCGCTGATCGGCGGCTTGCTCATCGCGGTCGCCAGTTGGCGGACGATCTTCCTCGTCAACCTGCCGATTTGCGCCGCCGGCCTTTTGCTGACGTTGTACGTTGACGAGACCGAGCGCGCGCCGCGCGCCGCGCATTTGGATCTTGCCGGTCAAATGCTCGCGGTCATGGCATTGGCCGGGCTGATCGGCGGCGTCATCGAATTGCGCCCGTTGGGTGTGCTGCATCCCGTCGTCATCGGCGCGTTCGTCGTGGCGCTTGCGGCCGGTGCGGCGTTCGTGCGCTGCGAGGCGCGCAGCCGCGCGCCCATGGTACCGCTGCATTTTCTTTGCCTGCCGAGTTTCGCGCCGGCGGTCGGCTTCGGCATCCTCGCGAACCTCACCTATTACGGCGTCGTGTTCGTGCTGAGCCTTTATCTCCAGCGCGTGCTCGGCTACAGCGCCTTGACCGCCGGCCTCGC
>JAGWIH010000264.1 GCA_028866355.1 Alphaproteobacteria bacterium | reverse complement strand
TCGCACATCGTGCTCGAGGAAAGCGGCGAGAAATACGCAGGCCATAAGATCAACCTGATGCAAGGCGAGCAACGTTCGGCCGAATATCTCAAGATCAACCCGCACGCCAAGGTGCCAGCGCTGACGCTCGACGACGGCGAAGTGGTGACCGAGAACACGGCGATCCTGCCCTATCTCGGCAAGCGCTTCGGCTTATGGCCGAAGGACGCCAAAGCGGAATTGCGGGCGCATTCGTGGATCGGCTATTTCGCGTCGACCGTGCATCCGGCGAACACCCATGTCGTCCGGCCGGAGCGCTACAGCGCCGACGCGGCGGCGCATGACGGCATCAAGGACGCGGGCCGCACGGCGTTCCACGGCTATCTCAAGGAGATCGACGCGCTGTATGCCGGCAAGGACTGGCTATTCGGCGATTTCTCGGTCGTCGATCCCTATGCCTTCGTCTTCTACACCTGGGGCATCCGCCGCGAGCTGCCGGTGCACGAGCTGAAAAACTACACCGCTCTCAAGGACCGCATGCTCAAGCGGCCGGCGGTGCAGCGCGTCGTCGAGGACGAGAAGATAAAGCTCTAGCGCTTCCCGCCGGCCTTGCGCGCCCACAGCTCGTAGGCGCGGCCCAGCACCTTGTCCTGCGTCTCGCGCGCGCGGCGCGCCTCGCCCGGCGTCAGATATTTGACCGGGCCGAGCTTCAACGCCTCGCTTTGCAGCCGCGCGTTGATCTCGGCATAGACCGCGCGATAGACGGCGTGCCGCAGCGTCGCGCCGACCGCGACCGAGCCGTGACCGCGCATCAACGCGACCAGATTGTTGCCAAGCGTGCGCGCGAGATCGTCGCCCTGCGCGACGTTCACCACCAGCATGTCGGTTTCGCCGGAAAAATCGTGGATGTCCCACACCGGCACGTCGTCGCCGAGGAAACCGCTCATATGGAAGACCGGCCGCAATTTCTGCGGCGTGACGCCGAACGGGATGATGCTGGGGCTGTGGCTGTGCACCACCGCCATCACGTCGGGCCGCGCCTTGTAGATCGAGCCGTGGATGAAACGCTCGAGATAAGGCTGGCGGCCGCGCGGATCGACGGGAACGCCGGCGAGATCGAACTGCATGATGTCCTTGGGCGAAACCAGCGCCGGCGCCATGCTGCGCGCCAGAAGAAACCGGTCAGGCTTGCGCGCGTCGCGCACGCTGACATGGCCGAAGCCGTCGACCACGCCTTCGTTGTAGAGAATGCGGTTGGCGACCGCGAGCTCGGCGGCCTGCTTCGCGTCGATCGCGGCCTTGGCCATGCGTCCCCCGCGTCCGCTATTCGCCGCGGAACTGCGGCGGCCGCTTGTTGAGGAAGGCGTCCATGCCCTCACGGAAATCCTTGCTCATGTAGCACATGAGGATGAGGTCCAGGCCCTCGCCCGGCGGAATGCGGACCATCAGCCGGCGCAGCGCCTCTTTGGTTGCGCGCAGCGTCAACGGCGCGTGGCCGGCGACCGTGCGCGCCACCTCTTCCGCGCGCTTCATCAGCTCGGACGGCTCGACCACTTCGGTGACCAGGCCGATGGCGTGCGCCTCGGGCGCTTCCACAAGACGCGCGTTGAACAGCAGGTCCTTGACGCGGCCATGGCTGCCGACCAGCGCCAGGAGCCGCGCGTAATTGCCCATGGAGAGACAGTTGCCGAGCGTGCGCGCCACCGGAAAACCGAAACGCGCGTTGGCGGCGGCGATGCGCAGATCGCAACAGGCGGCGATGCCGGCGCCGCCGCCGGTGCAGGCGCCCTGCACGGCGGCGATGGTCGGCTTGCCGCAGGCCTCGAGCGTGCCCAGCACGCGGTCGATGCGCGCCTCGTAGGCGAGCGCGTCTTCCGGCTTGTCGAACACCTTGAACTGCGAGATGTCGGTGCCCGAGGCGAAGGCCTTGTCGCCGGCGCCGGTCAGCAGCAGCACGCGCACGGCGCGGTCCTTGTCGGCCTCCTGGCAGATCTGCGCCAGCCGGTCGTACATGGCGAAGGTCAGCGCGTTGCGCGCCTGCGGCCGGTTGAAGGTGATCCGGCCGATGCCGTCCTTGATCTCATAGAGAAGGTCGTCGCTCACAGGGGACACTCCGGGCGGGACAAGGGCGCCCACTATGCCATGCCCGGGCGGGCGCTCAACCCCCTCACCCTGGCATTGGCGCCGTGGGCCCGCGTCGTGGCAGAATGGTCGCGGAGGCCGACCATGCCGCTGACCCATCTCGAGCATTTCCTCATTCAGTCGCCCGACATCGACGCGACGCGCGACTGGTACGTCAAGGTGCTGGGCATGCGCGACGGGCCGCATCCCGATTTCGGCTTCCCGGTGCACTGGCTCTATGTCGGCGACGTGCCGGTGCTGCACATGACGCAGGGCGGCGCCGGCGTGACCGCGGACCGGCTGCGTTATCTCGGCCAGCAATCGCAGGCGACCGAAGGCACCGGCGTCATCGATCACATCGCCTTCCACGCCACCGGCCTCGACACCATGATCGCGCACTTCAAGAAGATCGGCGTCGCGTTCAAGGAGCGGCAGGTCGACGACCAGGCGCTTTATCAGCTGTTCCTGTTCGATCCGAACGGCGTCAAGGTCGAGCTCAATTTCGACGCCGCCGAGGTTAAGAACCGCCGCGCCGAAGTGATGGCGACCGATTACCGCTGAGTCGGCGCCGATCGGCCGCGATCCGGCTAGGCAATCCGGGGGCCGCTCTTTATAGTCGGCGGCGCCGTTTTCCGTTCAAGAGCGCCGAACATTCGTATGCTTGAGAAAACCATGACCGAAGCGAAGCCATTGCTGGCCGGCAAGCGCGGCCTCGTCATGGGCGTCGCCAACGACCGCTCCATCGCCTGGGCGATCGCGCGCGCCGCCCACGCGCACGGCGCCGAGCTCGCCTTCACCTACCAGGGCGAGGCTCTCGGCAAGCGCGTCAAGCCGCTGGCCGACAGCGTCGGTGGCGCGGTGGTCGGCGAGTGCGACGTCACCAACGAGGCGAGCATCGCCGCGGTGTTCGACGCGCTCGCGAAACGCTGGCAGCATATCGACTTCGTCGTCCACGCCGTCGCTTATTCCGACGCCGAAGAACTCAAGGGCCATTACGTCGATACGACGCGCGCGAACTTCCTCAAGAGCATGGAAGTCTCGTGCTACTCGTTCACCGATTTGTGCCGCCGCGCCGCGCCGCTGATGCCGAATGGCGGCAGCATGCTGACGCTGTCCTATATCGGCGCCGAGAAGGTCATGCCGCACTACAACGTCATGGGCGTCGCCAAGGCGGCGCTCGAGGCGTCGGTGCGCTATCTCGCGGTCGATCTCGGCGGCAAGAACATCCGCGTCAATGCGATCTCGGCCGGACCGAT
>JAGWIH010000263.1 GCA_028866355.1 Alphaproteobacteria bacterium | reverse complement strand
TGAGCACGACGACCGCCCGGCATTCGGCGGCGGCGGCGCGGGCGCGCGTCAGCTTGTCGCCGGCGATCGAAAACAAACGCGCAAATTCGCCTTCGTGCGGCGTGATCACCGCCTGCGCGCGCGCCAAGCCCTTGAACAGCGTCTTGCGATCCTTGGCGAAGACCGTGAGTGCGTCGGCATCGAGCACGACGGCGCGCTTGGTCGCGAGCGCGGCGAGCGCGTCGCGGCGCGTCGTCGGCGTCACGCCGGCACCGGGACCGACGAGCATCGCGTTGTACCGGCCGTCAGCGATCAGGCGGGTGAAATCGCCGCGCGCAACCAGAACGCTTTCGAGCGCGGCGGCATAAATCGGAAACGAAGCTGCCGGCGCGGCGACGGTGGTGAGGCCGGCGCCGACGCGCTGCGCCGCGCGCGCCGCCAGCCGCGCCGCGCCGGTCATGGTGGCGCCGCCGAAGACGACGGCATGGCCGCGCTTATATTTATGGGTGCCGTCCATCGGCCATGGATAGGCGTCGAGCCACAAGCCGGGGTCGTTCTCGAACGTCCGGGGCGCGACCGTCGTCAGCACGGCGGCGGGAATGCCGATATCGGCGAGTTGCACGTCGCCGCACAGCGACCGGCCCGGCAGCAACAGATGTCCCGGCTTCTTGCGGAAGAAAGTCACGGTGGTCGCCGCTGGCGCGACGACACCCAGTGCCGCGCCGGTCGCGCCATCGAGCCCGCTCGGCACATCGACCGCGACCACCGGCAGCCGCCGTTTCGTCAAGGCTTCGATAACGGTGCGAGCAGCACCGTCAAGGGGCCGCGACAGACCGGCGCCGAACAGCGCGTCAACGACCAGGCCGGCGCCATCGAGCAGCGCCGGCGACAGCTTCTCGACTTCGCCGCGCCAGCGCGTTGCATGCTCGCGCGCGTCGCCGCGCAGCGCGTCGCGCGATCCGAGCAGCCCCACCCGCACCCGCCAGCCCGCAGCGGCAAGTCGCCGCGCCGCGGCGAAGCCGTCGCCGCCATTGTTGCCGGGGCCGCACAGCACGCTGACCGGCCGCGGCGACCATCGCCGCATCGCCGCTTCGGCGACGGCGCGGCCGGCCGCCTCCATCAGGATCGTGCCGGTGACGCCGCCGGCGACGGCGGCACGGTCGGCCGCCGCCATTTCGGCCGGGGTCAGCAGCGCATGGTCGGTCGGATTCATGGCTCTTGGCTTGACGTTCCGAAGGCCTTCGCGCTACGACCGCAATGGGCGGCGGGTGTAGCTCAGTTGGTTAGAGCGCCAGATTGTGATTCTGGATGTCGCCGGTTCGAATCCGGTCACTCGCCCCATTCCCTCAAATGCTTACGTGCCGCTGGCGGCCTTGTCCACGGTCAACGGTCAGGAGCGCGCGCCGGGCTTGAGCGGCCGCCTAAGAGACGAGGTGCTGCGCCGGGTATTTAGCGGCGAGATCGGCCAGCTCGTCGAACGAGGTGGCGATCTTGAGGAACTCCAGCTTCAACGAGACATTATTCGTCGTCTCCGCATGAGCACGGAGTTCCGCGGCTCGCCGCCGGTAGTATGAGACGTGAGGTGCCTCTTCCATTTCGAGCCGGGTGTTTTCAGCGGTAGGCTCGATAAAGTTTAATTCACGGTACAGCAAGCTTGGCCCGATTTGAGGGGTTGTTTTGTGACCAACGCGGCGCGTGGCGGCCGCATAGGCAGGCGGCATCCCACGGCGTTAGGATGATTGGATGACGGCTTCGCTCGCCATGGCCGCGCGCATGTCGCGCCTCGGCACCGAAAGCGCCTTCGAGGTGCTGGCTCGCGCCAAGGCGCTTGAAGCGCAGGGCCGCAGCATCATCAACCTCGGCATCGGCCAGCCGGATTTTCCGACGCCACCGCACATCGTCGAAGCCGGCCGCAAGGCGCTCGCCGACGGCCATCATGGCTACACGCCGACCAACGGCATTCCCAAGCTGCGCGAAGCGGTGGTGGCCGATCTGCATCGGCGGCACGGCGTCAACGTGTCGCCCGACCGCGTGTTGGTCGTCCCGGGCGGCAAGGTGACGATGTTCTTCGCTATCATGATGTTCGGCGAAGCTGGCGCCGAGATCCTCTATCCCAATCCGGGCTTTCCGATTTACGAGAGCGTCATCCGCTTTTCCGGCGCGACGCCGGTGCCGATCGATCTGCATGAATCGAAAGGCTTCTCGTTCAGCGCCGACGAAGTCCTCGCCAAGCTGACCGAACGCTCGCGCCTCATCATCGTCAACAGTCCCGCCAATCCGACGGGCGGTATCGTGCCCAAGGCCGAGCTCGACAAGCTGGTCGCCGGGCTCGAGCGCTTTCCCAAGGTCGCGGTGCTGAGCGACGAGATCTACAGCGAGATTCTTTACGACGGCGCGCGGCACGTCAGCTTGCTGACTTATCCGTCGATCGCCGATCGCGTCATCCTGCTCGATGGCTGGAGCAAGACGTATGCGATGACCGGCTGGCGGCTCGGCTATGGCGTGTGGCCGGAAACGCTGTTCACCGGCGCCGAGCGTCTGGCGGTCAACAGCCATTCCTGCGTCAACGCGGCGGCGCAGCATGCCGGCATCGCGGCGCTCACCGGGCCGCGCAAGGAAGTCGACGCGATGGTCCGCGCTTTTGCCGAGCGGCGGAAGGTCATCACGGCCGCGCTCAACAAATTGCCGGGATTGCGCTGCGCCACGCCGGGCGGCGCGTTCTATGCGTTCCCGAATATCGGCGGCACCGGCATGGGCGCGCGCGAGATCGAGCGCCGTCTGCTCGACGAAGCCGGCATCGCGACGGTCGCCGGCACCAGCTTCGGCGAATTCGGCGAAGGCTTCGTGCGCTTCTCGTACGCCGCCAGCCGCGCGGCGATCGAGGAAGCGATGACGCGGCTGGGCGAATGGCTGGCGCGGCAGGACAATCAGCGAGCCTCCTCGGTCTGATTGCGCCGTTTAATTGTGCACCCTTGCCTATTTTTTGGTCTTGTTGTTCTTATCCACTGGATTGCCGCAGCATTTGCCATGGCGCCGGCATGGCGAACTGTGGCACGCCGCATGCTTTAAACGCGGCAGGATCGAAACGGCGCCCGCGCGGACGCCGGTTTTGCGCAGGCGACAAACAAGAGGGGATATTCCCGTGAAGAAGGTCGAAGCGATCATCAAGCCCTTCAAGCTCGACGAGGTGAAGGAAGCGCTGCACGAGGTCGGCATCCAGGGCATCACCGTCACCGAAGCCAAGGGCTTCGGGCGGCAGAAGGGCCATACCGAGCTCTATCGCGGCGCCGAATACGTCGTCGACTTCCTGCCCAAGGTGAAGATCGAGGTGGTGATGGACGATCCGCTGGTGCCGCGCGCCATCGAGGCGATCCAGCA
>JAGWIH010000262.1 GCA_028866355.1 Alphaproteobacteria bacterium | reverse complement strand
TGCGCGCGGCGTCGGCGGCGACGGTCGCCGCCGCGCTGCTTTGGCCCTTGAGCACGACCGTGCCGGCGACGGCGTTGGTCGATTGCGTGCCACCCACCGCCCCGCCGGCGGTGCTGACGTAGAGATACTTGAGCGTATCCGGGCTCTGCCAGAACTGCGGCGCCACCTCCATGATGACGTGATACTGGTTCAGCGGATTGAAGATGGTGGACACCTGGCGCTGGCCGAAGGCGTCGTACAGCGTGTTGTCGATCGCGCTAACGGTAAGGCCGAGGCGCGCGGCGGTCGCGCGGTCGATGGCGAGGTCGGTCTCGAGGCCCTTGTCCTGCTGGTCGGAATTGACGTCGGTAAGCTGCGGCACCTTTTGCAGGGCGGCAGTGATCTTCGGCACCCATTCGTTGAGCGTCTGCAAATCGTCGCTGCGCAGCGTGTATTGGTAGAGCGCGGCCGAGGCGCGGCCGCCGACGCGAATATCCTGAACCGGCTGCAGGAACAGCGTGGCGCCGGGCACCACCGACAATTCGCGCCGCAGCCGGCCGATGACCTGGTCGATGCCGGGCCGCTGGTTCAATGGCTTGAGCGAAGCGAAGAGGAATCCGGAGTTGGTCTGGCCGCCGCCGGTGAAGGCAACGACGTTCGCGATCGCGGGATCCTTGCGCATGATCGAGACAAACCGGGTCAGCTTCTTCTGCATGAGCTGGAACGAGACGCTCTGATCGGCCTGGATGCTGCCGATCAACCGGCCCGTGTCCTGTTCCGGGAAAAAGCCCTTGGGCACGATGATGAACAGCAGCACATTGAGGCACAGCGTCGCGCCGAGGATGACGAGCACCAGGCGCGAATGGCGCAGCGACCAGGTGAGCGAACGGCGGTAGGCGTCTTTCACCCGCTCGAAGCCCCGTTCGCTCCATTGCAGCCAACGGTGCGGCGGCGGATCGTCGGGACGCGGCCGGCGCAACAACCGAGCACACATCATCGGAGTCGTCGTCAGTGACAGCACCAGCGACACCATGATGGCGATCGACAGTGTCATGGCGAATTCGCGGAACAAGCGACCGATGAGCCCGCCCATCAGCAGGATCGGCGTGAAGACGGCGATGAGCGACAGGCTCATCGAGATCACGGTGAAGCCGACTTCGCGCGCGCCTTGCAACGCCGCCTGGAGCCGCGGCATGCCCGCCTCGAGATGCCGCGTGGTGTTCTCGAGCACGACGATGGCGTCGTCGACGACGAAGCCGGTCGCTACCGTCAGCGCCATGAGCGACAGATTGTCGAGGCTGTAGCCCAGCACGTACATCACGCCGAACGTGCCGATCAGCGACACCGGCACCGCGACCGACGGGATCAACGTGGCGCGGCCGTTGCGCAGGAACAGATAGACGACGGCGATCACCAGCAGGGTCGAGATGATCAGCGTGCGCTCGACCTCGCGTAGCGAAGCGCGGATGGTGGTCGAGCGGTCGACCGGGATGCTGATGTCGATCGCCGCTGGAATCTCGGCCTGCAAGACTGGCAGCTCGGCTTTGACGCCGTCGACCGTGCTGATGATGTTACCGCCGGGCTGGCGATAGATGATCACCAGCACCGCCGGCTTGCCGTCGGCGAGGCCGGCGTTCCGCAGGTTCTCGACCGAATCGACGACATTGGCGACATCCGACAGCGTCACCGCGGCGCCGTTGCGGTAGGCGACGACCAAATTCTTGTACGCGGCCGCCGTTCGCGCCTGGTCGTTGTCGTAGATCTGATAGCGCTTGCCGTTGTCCTCGATTGCGCCTTTCGGCGCGTGCGCGTTCGCCGCGGCCAACGCGGCGCGCACGTCCTCGAGGCCGACGCCGTATTGCGCCAGCGCCAGCGGATTGAGCTCGGCGCGCACCGCCGGCAGTGCCGAGCCGCTGACGTCGACCTCGCCGACGCCGGGCAGCTGCGACAGCTTCTGCGCCAACACCGTGCTGGCGGCGTCGTACATCTGGCCGCGATCGAGCGTGTCCGAGGTCAGCGCCAGCACCATGATCGGTGCGTCGGCCGGATTGACCTTCCTATAGGTCGGGTTGGAGCGCAGGCTGGCCGGCAGATCGGCGCGCGCGGCGTTGATCGCCGCCTGGACGTCGCGCGCGGCACCGTCGATGTCGCGGTCGAGCCCGAATTGCAGGGTGATCCGCGTGCCGCCAACGGAGCTGCTCGAGGTCATTTCGGTGACGTCGGCGATCTGGCCGAGATGGCGTTCGAGCGGTGTTGCCACCGAGGTCGCCACCACTTCGGGGCTGGCGCCGGGCAGCGTCGCACGCACCGAAATCGTCGGAAAATCGACTTGCGGCAGCGGCGCGACCGGCAGATGGACGAACGCCACGGCGCCGGCCAGCGCGACGCCGAATGTCAGCAGCGTCGTCGCCACCGGCCGGCGGATGAAGATTTCGGAGAGGTTCATTCGGCGGGGTTCTCCCCCGGCCGGTCGCCGGCGTCGGTGTTGAAGAAGCCTGCGGTGCGGCGACGGAAGCGCAACGCCAGACGGTCGAAGGCGAGATAGATCACCGGCGTGGTGAACAGCGTCAGTATCTGGCTGACGATCAGGCCGCCGACGATGGTGAGTCCCAGCGGGTGACGCAGTTCGGAGCCGACGCCGGTGCCGACGGTCAACGGCAACGCGCCGAGGATTGCCGCCATGGTCGTCATCATGATCGGCCGGAACCGCAACAACGAGGCCTGATAGATCGCCTCGCGCGGCGACTTGCCTTCGTTGCGCTCCGCGTCGAGCGCGAAGTCGATCATCATGATCGCGTTCTTCTTGACGATGCCGATCAGGAGGATGATGCCGATGATGGCGATGACGGTGAGGTCGTCGCCCACCAGCATCAGCGCCAGCAGCGCGCCGATGCCGGCCGACGGCAAGGTCGAAAGGATCGTGATCGGGTGGATGTAGCTCTCGTAAAGCACGCCCAGCACGATGTAGACGGTGACCACAGCGGCCAGGATCAGGAACAACTCGTTGCCGAGCGAGTTCTGGAACGCGAGCGTCGCGCCCTGGAACACGGTGATGACGCCGCGCGGCATGCCGATCGCCGTCTCGGCGGCCTTGATGGCGTTGACGGCGCCGCCGAGCGACGCACCCGGCGCCAGATTGAACGAGACGGTGTTCGAGGGAAACTGGCCGAGATGGTCGATCTGCAGCGGCGCGGTCCGGGTTTCGACCTTGGCGATCGCCGATAGCGGCACCTGGCCGCCGTTGGAGGACGGCAGGTAGATCGAATCCAACGCCGTGAGCGACGACTGATAGTTTTTGTCCGATTCGAGAATGACGCGATACTGGTTCGACTGCGTGAAGATGGTCGAGACGATGCGCTGGCCGAACGAATCATAGAGCGCGTTGTCGATGGTCGCCGGCGTCAAGCCGAAGCG
>JAGWIH010000014.1 GCA_028866355.1 Alphaproteobacteria bacterium | reverse complement strand
TCGGCCAGCAGCTCCATCTGGCTGGCGCTGCAATCGCCGGTGATTCGGCCGGGCTGCTTGAGCGACACCACGACGATGGCGTGGCCCGCGGCCTTGTGCGGCTTGACGTTATATTTCACCCAGCGCGCGAAATCGGGCTCGGCCGCGAGCGCCCGACTCAGTTCCGCTTCGTCGCCGCGCGCATCGGGATAGGCCGGCGGCGCGAACTGCGCCTGCATGGCCGCGACCACCGCGTCCGGCAGGTCGAGCTCGTCGCGTTCGGCGCCCATGGCGGCGAATTCGGCCTCGACTTCCTGGCGGTATTTCTCGATGCCGAGCGATTGCACCAGGATCTTGACGCGCGATTTGAACAAGTTGTCGCGCCGTCCGTACTGGTTATAGACGCGCAGGCAAGCGGTGATATAGGCGAGCACTTCCCGCCGCGGGATAAAGTCGCGCACCGTCTGCGCCAGGATCGGCGTGCGGCCGAGCCCGCCGCCCACGAGAACCTGGAAGCCGAGCGCACCCTTCTCGTTGCGGCGCAGATTGAGGCCGAGATCGTGGATCTTCACGGCCGCGCGGTCGTCGGGCGCCGCGTTGAGGACGATCTTGAATTTGCGCGGCAGGAACGAGAATTCCGGATGCAGCGCCGACCATTGCCGCACGATCTCGCCGTAGGGGCGCGGATCCTCGATCTCGTCGGCCGCCGCGCCGGCGAACGGGTCGGTGGTGATGTTGCGGAAGGAATTGCCGCTGGTCTGAATGCCGTGGAGCTGCACGGTGGCGAGATGCGCCAGGATGTCCGGCGTGTCCTCGAGCCGGATCCAGTGATACTGGATGTTCTGGCGCGTGGTGAAATGACCGTAGCCCTTGTCCCACCGCCGTGCCACGTAAGCCAGGCCGCGCAGCTGCGCGCTCGACAACGTGCCGTATGGAATGGAGATGCGCAGCATGTAGGCGTGCAGCTGAAGATAAAGGCCGTTCATCAGCCGCAAGCTGCGGAACTCGTCCTCGCTCAGCTGGCCGGCCAGCCGCCGGCGCACTTGGTCGCGGTATTGCGCAACGCGCTCCTCGAGGAATTTCCGGTCGAAATCGTCGTAACGATACAAGGCCGATGCCCTTCCGCTGCTGTAATCGTCCCCGCTGCCGTCAACCGCCCGAATGAGCGATCGTCGGGCCGCCGGCGCGGATGCGTTCGCGCAAGGTCACCGGCACGACGCGTTCGCCGTCGCGGGTCGCTTCGATCAAGGTCGGCGCGACCGCCGGATGGGGCGGCGGCCCTGCTTGCGCGTCCGCCAGCAGGGCCGCGCCGTCCCGTTCCTCGACCAGGCGTGCCTCGGCGATGGTCGGCGTCCAAATGCCGCCGCCGGCGAAATAAATTACCGTGCCGTCGCGCAGACGGTTGCCGGTCACCAGCTTGAACACCGAATCAACCACCCAAGCCTCCTAGCCGCGCGGCTGCGCCGTGGTGCGCAGATAGGGCTTCACCTTCTTGAAGCCCGGAAAGATCTTGGCCGCTTCGTCGTCGGAGACCGCCGAGGTGATGATCACGTCCCCGCCCTGCTTCCAGTTGGCCGGTGTCGCGACCCGGTGCTTGGCGGTGAGCTGCAGCGAGTCGATTACCCGCACGACCTCGTCGAAGTTGCGGCCGGTCGCCATCGGATAGACCAGGATCAGCTTGATCTTCTTGTCGGGGCCGATGACGAAGACATTGCGCACCGTCTGATTATCCGCCGGCGTGCGCTTGCTGGCTTCGCCCGAGGCTTCGGCCGGCAGCATGCCGTAGAGCTTCGCCACTTTGAAATCGTTGTCGCCGATGATCGGATAGTTGGGCGCTTGGCCTTGCGTCTCCTTGATGTCGTTGGCCCAGCGCTTGTGGTCGTCGACAGAATCGACCGACAGGCCGATGATCTTGACGTTGCGCTTGTCGAACTCGGGCTTGAGCTTGGCCATGGTGCCCAGCTCGGTGGTGCAAACCGGCGTGAAATCCTTGGGATGCGAAAACAGCACGGCCCAGGAATTGCCGATCCAATCGTGGAACTTGAGCTTGCCTTCGGTCGTCTGCACTTCGAAGTCCGGCGCGGTATCGCCAATTCTCAACGACATGGATGCCTCCTCGGAGATCCGTTTCAGTGTTGGTGGACGCGGCGGCTGGCCAAACCGTTGGTGGCGCCGCTCGCATAGTGTGACTCGAAATCGGTGTCGAAGGCGAGCCAGCCGCAGGCGGCGAGCCAGTCCGCGGTCCATTGCCGCACCGCCACTGAATCGAGGCCGGCCGCGCGCCAGCGTTTGCGTTGTGCGCTGATTTCGTTCAGCCGCGCCGACCATTCCGGCCCGATGATGTAACCGAGCGCGCGCTTGACCTCGGATGCAAGGCCGGGCGACCGGCCGGCCGTGGACACCGCGATGGTCAGATCACCGCGATGGAGCACCGCCGGCATCTGTGCGTCGGATCGGTCGGGCGCATCTTCGACATGGACGATGGCGCCGGCGGCGCGGGCTTGTGCCGCGACCGCAATGGCCGCTTCCGGCGCAAGGCCGACGATAAAGGCAATCTGGATGCCGGCGAACTCATCGGCGCGCGGTAGACGCGGGACGAGCCGGGATCCCGCCAACGTCGCCAGGGCGGCGCTCGCCGCCGGCGCATAAACCGTCAGCGCCGCCGCGCCGGCCATATCGAGCCGCTCGAGCCGCTGCGACGCGGCCGGGCCGGCGCCAATCAGCGCCAGTCGAATACGGGATAGATCGAGCGTCATCGGCAACATGTGGCAAAACCCTCGCGATGCGACGCGTTCGGCGCGTCGCGCCGGACAAAACTACAAGCGTCTGTGTATTTATAGCCTATTTCACTGTATATGATAAGAGAATATGTATAATATACACTATATCTGATGTTATTCTTACAAAGCACAGTGGCGGCGGGCTTTTCCAGGGCGCCGGTTCAATGGGTCGGCGATGGCGTGGTCGCGGGGTGAAGGGTGATGTGTTGGCGCGCCAGGTCGTCGACGACCTGCTTGGCGGCGGCGTTGCCGCTTTGCGCCAACGCGGCGGTGTCGTTGGCCAACGAATTGATCTGGTCACGCAGCTTGAGCGTGCTTTCGAGCGGCGCCTGCTGGTTTAACAAGATGGCCGAATAATTGACGCGCTCGCGCACCAGCTGCACCGTCTGAAACGTCACTGCCGCGAAAAAGCCCAGCGCCAAGAGCGCCAAGCCGAGTTCGAGGGATGGTTTGCGTTGGCCCGTCGGCGCTGGATCGCTCATCGTGTCCTCTTAGTCGGTGCCGCCGGCGCCGGCTGCAGCCCGTGCCGCCCCATCATGGCGATCAATGCCTGATCGTTGGTCGCGCCCGCGGCTGCATCCAGACTGTGCACCAGGGCTTCACCGATTGCGTTGTATTGCGGGCCGTCGGCGATGAACTGCTGGCGTGCCGCGACCTCGGTCTGGGTGTGTGCGTTGAGCAGCGCGAGCACGATGTTGACCACCACCAGCAGGACGCTGATCCCGGCCAGCCAAATCCCGCCCCAGGCGAGCCAGCGTGTGTGTTGTTCCGTCATCATGCGGTCCCTATCGATTAATCGGCGGTCCGGGAGGCCACGCGGCAAAACGGCCGCCAACTTAATGCAAAGTCGCGGCCGGGACAAATGACCCAATTCCCGGTAGCCTCGCTGGCGATGGCGCACTGGCTGCTGAAATCCGAACCGTCGGCCTATTCATGGGCAGACCTAACGCGCGACCGGCGGACGGCGTGGACGGGGGTTCGCAATCACCAGGCGGCGAATAATTTGCGGGCGATGCGGGTCGGCGATCACGCCTTTTTCTATCATTCGAACGAGGGGCTCGCGATCGTCGGGGCGGTCGAAATCGTGCGGGAAGCCTATCCCGATCCGGACGACAAAAGCGGCCGGTTCGTCGCCGTCGAGGTGGCGCCGCTCGCGGCGGCGAAGACGCCCGTCACGCTGGCGCAGATCAAGGCCGAGCCCCGGCTGAAATCGCTCGCTCTCGTGCGTCAGGGGCGCTTGTCGGTGTCGCCGGTGTCGGCGGCGGAATGGACGTTGCTGTGCCGCATGGCGGGCCTGAAAGTCTGATGGCGCGACAATTGTGCGAAGCGGCTTCCATTGCCGAAGGGGTCGCGCGCGGATTCGTTTTCGGCGCCGGTGCGACGCGACAGGCGGTATTCGTCGTGCGCCATGCGGGCCAAATTCGCGCCTATCGCAATGCCTGCCCGCACCAGGGCACGCCGCTTGAAATCGTGTCCGACGCGTTTTTCGATGCCGAATGCCGGTTCCTGGTGTGCCGCACGCACGGGGCGCAATTCCGCCCGGCGGACGGCTTCTGCGTCGCCGGTCCATGCGCCGGACGCAGCCTGACGCCCGCGCCGGTGCGCGTCGAAAACGGCATACTGGTGTTGGACGAGGTGACCTAGGAAACCCGGAAGTTCTTGAACTGCCAGGGGTCGCGGGTATCGACGTCCTCGCGGAACAGCCGATGGCGGTCGTGCAACGGCGTCCAATCGCTGAATTCGCCGACCATGTCACCGAGATACGGGCGTGCGATCTCGAGAATCCGCTCGTGATTCATTTCGTCCGGTTCGATGACGAAAGAGTCCGGATTCTCCATCGCCCAAATCGCGCCGGCGAGACACGCGGCGGTGACCTGAAGCGACGTGGCGTTGTTGTAAGGCACGACGCGCCGCGCCTCGTCGATCGACAGGCGCGAGCCGAACCAGTACGAGCCCTTCTTATGGCCCATCAGCAGCACGCCGAGTTCATCGATGCCGCCCGGCGCGATGTCGTCCATGATCAACCGGTGCGTCGTCTGAGCGTGCCAGTTCTTGCCCGCCATCTCATGTAACGACAGCACCGCGGCATCGCACGGGTGATAGACATAATGCACCGTCGGGCGATAGGCCGGCTTGCCGTTCGCGGCGAGCGTCAAATAGTCGGCGATCGAAATCGACTCGCTGTGCGTGACCAGGAAGCCGTGGTACGGACCTTCGAGCGGCGTCCACGACCGCATGCGCGTGCCGGCGCCCGGCCGCGTCAGATAGATCGCCGCGCCGCAGCCGAAATCGTGCCGGCCGCCGTCGGTCGGAAAATTAAGCTCGTGGCTACCCCAGCCGAGCTCGGCCGGTTGCATGCCTTCCGAAACGAAGCCCTCGATCGACCAGGTGTTGACGAACTCGCCGACTTTCTTCGGCACCGTCGAAACCTGCGTGTCGCGTTCGGCGATGTGGATGACTTTGACGCCGAGGCTGCGCGAAAGCTCGGCCCAATCGGTCCGGCTTTTCGGCTTGTCGGTGTTGTGCTTCACCGCCTTGGCGATGTTGAGCAACGCCTCTTTGACGAAATGCGACACGAGCCCCGGATTGGCACCGTGCGTGAGCACTGCCGTCGGACCGTCGCTGTATTTGTTGCGCAACACCAACGCGTCTTCGCGCAGCTTGTAGTTCGAGCGCGCCGACGGCGACAGCCGGGGATCGGTGTAAGCGCCCGGCCACGGCTCGATGCAGGTGTCGAGATAGAGTGCGCCCTTCTCGCGGCACAGCTCGACGAGATCGATGCTGGCGACGTTGACCGAGACGTTCATCAGGAAGTCGCCCTTGCCGAGCATCGGCTCGAGAATCTTGCGATAGTTCTCGCGGGTCAGCGGCTTCTTGAGAAATTTCACGCCCATGGATTCCGCTTCGTTGCGGCCCATGTCGTGTGCGGTGATGATGACGATCTGTTCGGGCTTCATCGCGATGTGACGAAGCACCAACGGCAACACGCCCTGACCGATGCTGCCGAAACCGACGATGATCATCCGGCCGGAGAAGGCGATGTGCTTCTGATCGCGCGCCATGACGAAAATCATTAAGCGGACGATCAATTTTTTTCAAGCAATTCAGCGACTGTACGCGCTGCCGTCCTTGACTTTTTTCTGAATCCACGAATCAAAAAACGAGTCGCGACTCGTGAGAGTCGCGACCCGCTTCAGAGACGAAAGCGATCGATTCAGATCGCGTTGACGAGGCGCTTGCGCATGGCGAACAGCGCGAGCGCCGCGACGCCGAGCACCGACAACGGTGTCGGCTCCGGAACGCTGGTGTTGTTCGAGGTCGGCGTGTCCGACCACAGGGCCGCGAAGCTGAACGTGCCCGGATCCGCCGCACCGGTGAACCCGATCTCGAGCGAGTATTGGTCGTTGGCGCTCAGTTGGGTGCCCGCCGGCGCGCTCAACGTCACGCGCTGCGCGGCCAAGGAAATCGCCGAATTCCAGGTCTGGCTCGTGGTCATATCCACCAGCTGGGCCGCGGCAATGCCGGCGACGCCCGAGTTGATGGTGAACTGGAAGCCCGTGGCGAAGGTGCCGTTGCTGTTATTGAACAGCGGCACGTTGAAGAACGACGGCGCCGGCGACGTAAAGGCCGGTGAGGGCACGATGTCCCAGGTCATGTTGCCGTTCAGCAACTTCCAGCTGTCGCCGAGATTGGTCGTCGGCGCACCGTCGGTGCCGCTCGATCCGGCGCCGGACCAGGGGACGAGGATGGCGTGGGCCGGTGTCGCTGCGACACCGCCAACGAGGAACGTCGCCACTGCCGCAATGGACAGAAAGCGCGCAAAAAGGCTGCGAAAAGCTCCGGTCATAGGTCACTCCTTCGGGGGCTACGGGTTCCGTCCACCCCACCGGAGCGTCGGCCCGTTTTCTAGTTATCCCCAGATGTATCCGGAGTATTCACGCAATACAATTCAATCTAATGGTAAATAAGCCGAAATAATAAGTTAATTACGCTGTAGTAAAGTTAATCTCGATCGAAATAGAGTTAATGTCGTCGCCGGAGGGGGGCATAGCCATTGCCGGATCCGATACGGGGGGCGTCACCGAAATGGGTCAGAGCGGGATTCTCTTTGACCAATGGTGGCATACCAGATACCATGAGCGATAATTAGGGGGCCGGTCTAAACGGTGCCCCGCGGGAGGGTTGCCTATATGACGGCCACGCGTCTCGTCATCAAGCCGATCGATTCGCCGGCGAGCTTCCGGCTGCAAGCGTATCGGAAGCTCAAAGAGGCGATTACGGCCATGAACGTGTATGGCCAGGCGGAAGAAATCCGGCTGGACGAACGTCGCTTGTCGCAAGAACTCGGCGTTTCGCGCACGCCCATCCGCGAAGCGCTCACCATGCTACAGCGCGAGGGCTTTGTGCGCACCGTGCCGCGCCGTGGCGTCATCGTCGTGCGCAAAAGCAAGCAAGAGATCGTGCGCATGATCCAGGTTTGGGCGGCGCTCGAGAGTTTGGCGGCGCGTCTGGCGACGCTACACGCCTCCGACCGCGAAATCGCCAACCTGCGCCACATGTTCGACGATTTCCGCGACGGCTCGCCCGAAGGCCATCTCGACGAATATTCCGACGCCAACATCCGCTTCCATCAAGCGATCATCCAGCTGTCCGGCAATCCGGTGCTGGTCGAAATGACGCGCGACCTTTTCATTCACATGCGCGCCATCCGCCAGGCGACGATCGGCCAGGAAGATCGCGCCAAGCGTTCGATCGTCGATCACATGAACATCATCGAGGCCTTGCAGCGGCGCGACACCGACCGCGCGTCTGCGCTGGTGCTTAAGCATGCACTCGATCTCGCCGTCCATGTGGAGCGGCACTGCGACTATCTGGATTAACCGAGGATCCATCAGAGGCGTTATGACAGACGACGTTACGACAGCGGGAAGACCGCAGGCCGCCGGCAAACCGGTGGTTGTCGAAACCCGGATCAACCCGCGTAAATCAGCGCCGGGGACCGATGCCCGGACGATGGGCAAGTAAGAACGGCGCGCGAAGGAGGACAAGATAATGAGCAAGGCACTCGAAAACGTTCGCATTCTCGACTTCACGCACGTGCAGTCGGGCCCAACCTGCACCCAGCTGTTGGCATGGTTCGGTGCCGACGTGTTGAAGGTCGAACGGCCCGGCGTCGGCGATATCACGCGCGGCCAGCTGCGCGACATCCCCAACGTCGACAGCCTCTATTTCACGATGCTCAATCACAATAAGCGGTCGATCACCATCGACACCAAGAATCCCAAGGGCAAGGAGCTGCTCGAGGGCTTGATCAAGGTGTGCGACGTGCTGGTCGAGAATTTCGGGCCGGGCGTGCTCGATCGCATGGGCTTCAGCTGGGAACGTGTGCACCAGATCAACCCCAAGATCATCATGGCGTCGATCAAGGGCTTCGGTCCGGGTCCCTATGAGGATTGCAAGGTGTACGAGAACGTCGCGCAATGCACCGGCGGCTCGGCGTCAACCACCGGCTTCCGCGACGGCCCGCCGCTGGTGACCGGCGCGCAGATCGGCGACTCCGGCAACGGCCTGCACCTCGCGCTCGGGATCGTCACCGCGCTCTACCACCGCACCCATTCGGGCAAGGGCCAGCGCGTCACCGTCGCAATGCAGGACGGCGTGCTCAATCTCTGCCGCGTCAAGCTGCGCGACCAGCAACGGCTCAAGCACGGGCCGCTCAAGGAATACAGCCAGTTCGGCGAGAACATCCCGTTCGGCGACGCGACGCCGCGCGCCGGCAACGATTCCGGCGGCGGCCAGCCGGGCTGGATTCTGAAGTGCAAAGGCTGGGAAAACGATCCCAACGCCTACATCTACTTCATCACGCAGGCACCGGTTTGGGACAAGGTCTGCAAGGTGATCGGCGAAGAGGGCTGGATCACCGATCCCGGCTATGCCACGCCGGAGGCGCGGCTGCCGAAGCTCAAGGCGATCTTCGCCCGCATCGAGCAATGGACCACGACCAAGACCAAATTCGAGGCCATGGACATTCTCAACAAGTACGACATTCCCTGCGGCCCGATCCTGTCGATGAAGGAGCTTGCCGAGGACGAATCGCTGCGCAAGACCGGCACGGTGGTCGAGGTCGATCATCCCAAGCGCGGCAAGTACCTGACCGTCGGCAATCCGATCAAGCTCAGCGACAGCGCGAGCGACGTGAAGCGTTCGCCGCTGTTGGGCGAGCACACGGATGAAATTCTGACCAAGGTCCTCGGCTACGACGACAAGAAAGTGCGCGAGTTCAAGGACTCGGGCGCGCTTGGCGGCGCAAAGCCGATGGCGGCGGAATAGCGCCAACCCGTTACCGGGGGCGGATGGCAATCATCCGCCCCCTTTTCCATTCAGCGCGGCGAGGGGCTTGCCGCGCCTAAGGCATGAAGGAGAGTTTCGATATGAGTGCGAAGAACGCCAAAGCCACCGTGCGCAAGGTCCTCGACCGCGCCAAGGCGGAGAAACGCAGCGCGCTGACCGCGCCCGAGGGCAAGCTGGTTTGCGACGCCTACGGGATCGCGGTGCCGAAGGAAGGTATCGCGAAGAGCGCGGCGGACGCGGCCAAGCTCGGCAAGAAGGTCGGCTTCCCGGTCGTGCTCAAGATCGTGTCGCCCGACATCCTCCACAAGACCGAGGCGGGCGGCGTCGTGGTCGGCATCAAGACGCCACAAGACGCCCAGAAGGCCTATGCAACGATCATCGCCAACGCCAAGAAGTACAACAAGAAGGCCAAGATCGTTGGTGTTCAGGTTCAACAGATGGTCGGCGGCGGCCAAGAGGTCATCATCGGCGCCGTCACCGATCCGAGCTTCGGCAAGATGATTGCGTTCGGCATGGGCGGCGTGCTCGTCGAGGTGCTCAAGGACGTGACCTTCCGCCTCGCGCCGGTGACGCGCGACGAGGCGCTCGGCATGCTCGACGGCATCAAGGCCGCCGAGATTCTCAAAGGCGTCCGCGGCGGCAAAGGCGTCAATCGTGCGTCGCTCGCCGCGCTGATCGAGAACGTCTCGAAGCTGATCGCCGATTTCCCTGAGATCGCCGAGATGGACCTCAACCCGGTCTTCGCGTCGGAAAAATCGGCAGTCGCCGCCGACGTCCGCATCATCCTCGACTGGCAGCCGGCGGTGCAGCGCTACCGCCCGAAGACGGAAGAGATCAATCGCGCCATGAACCGCATCATGCGGCCGAAGTCGGTCGCCGTGATCGGCGCCTCGGCCGAGGACGGCAAGATCGGCAATTCGGTGATGAAGAATCTCATCAACGGCGGTTATGAGGGCAACATCTATCCGGTCCATCCGTCGGCGTCCGAGATCCTGGGACGCAAAGTCTATAAATCGGTTCTAGATGTGCCCGGCGAGGTCGATGTCGCCGTGTTCTGCATTCCGGCCAAGTTCGTCGCCGCCGCACTGACCGAAGTCGGCGAGAAAAAGATTCCCGGCGCCGTGCTGATTCCCTCGGGCTTCGCCGAAACCGGCAACGTCGCCGGCCAGAAGGAAATCCAGGAAATCGGGCGCAAGTACAACGTCCGGCTCATGGGTCCGAACATCTACGGCTACTACTACACGCCGCAGAATCTGTGCGCGACGTTCTGCACGCCCTATGACTACAAGGGCGGCGCGGCGCTGTCGTCGCAATCGGGCGGCATCGGCATGGCAATCATCGGCTTCTCGCGTTCGGCCAAGATGGGCGTGTCGGCGATCGTCGGCCTTGGCAACAAGTCGGACCTCGACGAAGACGATTTGCTCACCTTCTTCGAGCAGGACGATAACACCAAGGTCATCGCGATGCATCTCGAGGACCTGAAGGACGGCCGTTCCTTCGCCGAGGTGGCGAAGCGCGTTTCGAAGAAAAAACCGATCGTCGTGCTCAAGGCGGGCCGCACCGACGCGGGCGCCAAGGCCGCGGGCTCGCACACCGGCGCGCTCGCCGGCAACGACAAGATCTACGACGACGTGCTGCGTCAGTCGGGCGTCATTCGCGCCCCAGGCTTGCGTGACATGCTCGACTATGCGCGCGGGTTACAGAAGCTGCCGGCGCCCAAAGGCGAGAACGTCGTCATCATCACCGGCGCCGGCGGTTCGGGCGTGTTGCTGTCCGACGCCTGCGTCGACAACGGCCTCCATCTGATGAAGATGCCGGCCGATCTCGACGCCGCGTTCCGCAAGTTCATTCCGCCTTTTGGCGCTGCCGGAAATCCTGTCGATATCACCGGCGGCGAGCCGCCGACGACGTACAAAAACACCATCCGGCTAGGCCTCGAGGACCCGCGCATCCACGCGCTGATCCTCGGCTATTGGCACACGATCATCACGCCGCCGATGGTGTTCGGCAAACTCGTCGTCGAGGTCGTCAACGAGATGAAGGCCAAGGGCATCGAGAAACCGATCGTCGCGTCGCTCGCCGGCGACGTGCAGGTCGAAGAGGCGGCCGAATATCTCTATGACAACGGCATCCCATCCTATGCCTATTCGACTGAGATTCCGGTCGCGGTGCTGGGTGCGAAGTTCCGCTGGGCGCGCGGCGCCGGCCTTGTGAAGTGAGCGATCGATGAACATCCATGAATATCAGGCGAAGAGCCTGCTGACGAAGTTCGGCGTTGCCGTTCCCAAGGGCGGCGTCGCCTACACGCCGCAAGAGGCCGAAACAGTGGCGAAATCGCTCGCCGGACCGGTCTATGTGGTGAAGTCGCAGATCCATGCTGGCGGCCGCGGAGCCGGCCGGTTCAAGGGCGACGAGAAGGGCAAAGGCGGCGTGCGGCTGGTGAAATCGCCGGCCGACGCGGCGAAAGAGGCGCAAGCCATGCTCGGCCACGTCCTCGTGACCAAGCAGACCGGGCCGAAAGGTCGCGAGGTCAAGCGCATCTATGTCGAGGAAGGCTGCGACATCAAACGCGAGCTGTATCTCGGCATGCTGATCGATCGCAAAACCTCGCGCATCACCGTGATGGCCTCGACCGAAGGCGGCATGGAGATCGAAGAGGTCGCGGCGAAGACGCCGGAAAAGATCATCAAGGTCGCGATCGATCCAGTGACCGGCATGGAGGCGTTCCACGCCCGCCGTCTGGCCTTCGGCCTCAAGCTCGAAGGCAAGCAGGTCGGTTCGGCCGTCAAGTTCATGCTCGGCATGTACAAGGCGTTCATCGCGCTCGACGCTTCGATCGTCGAGATCAACCCGCTGGTCGTGACCGGTGCGGGCGATGTGATCGCGCTCGACGCAAAGATGAACTTCGACGACAACGCGCTCTTCCGCCATCCCGACGTCGAGGCGATGCGCGACGAGGGCGAAGAGGACCCGATCGAGCTCGAAGCCGGCAAGCATCAGCTCAACTACGTGAAGCTCGATGGCAACATCGGCTGCATGGTGAACGGCGCCGGCCTCGCCATGGCGACCATGGACATCATCAAGCTCTACGGCGGCGAGCCGGCCAATTTCCTCGACGTCGGCGGCGGCGCCACCAAGGAGCGTGTCGCCACCGCGTTCAAGTTGATCCTGTCGGACAAGAACGTCGAAGGCATCCTGGTCAACATCTTCGGCGGCATCATGCGCTGCGACGTCATCGCCGAAGGCGTCGTCGCCGCGGCGCGCGAAGTCAGCCTGGAAGTGCCGTTGGTGGTTCGTCTCGAAGGCACCAACGTCAAGCTGGGTAAGGAAATTCTCGCCAAATCGGGTCTGCCGATTCTCGCCGCCGACGATCTCGGCGACGCAGCCCAGAAGGTGGTCAAAGCGGTGAAGGAAGCGGCCTGATGTCTATTTTCGTCGACAGCAATACCAAGGTCATCTGCCAAGGCTTCACCGGCGCGCAGGGTACCTTCCACTCCGAACAGGCGATCGCCTACGGCACCAAGATGGTCGGCGGCGTCACGCCGGGAAAGGGCGGCGGCAAGCATCTCGATTTGCCGGTCTTCGACACCGTCGCGGACGCCGTGAAGGCGACCGGCGCCACCGCGAGCGCGATCTACGTCCCGCCGCCGTTCGCGGCCGACGCGATCCTCGAGGCGATCGACGCCGAAGTGCCGCTCATCGTCTGCATCACCGAAGGCATCCCGGTCCTCGACATGGTCCGGGTCAAGCGTGTCCTCGCCGGCTCGAAGTCGCGGCTCATCGGGCCGAACTGTCCGGGCGTGATCACGCCGGGCCAGTGCAAGATCGGCATCATGCCGGGGCACATCCACAAACCCGGCTCCGTCGGTATCGTGTCGCGCTCCGGCACGCTCACCTATGAAGCGGTGGCGCAGACCACGGCGGTCGGATTGGGCCAGTCGACCTGCGTCGGCATCGGCGGCGATCCGGTCAACGGCACCAATTTCATCGACTGCCTCGAAAAGTTCCTGGCAGATCCGGCGACCAAGTCGATCATTATGATCGGCGAGATCGGTGGCTCGGCCGAGGAAGAGGCCGCCGATTTCGTCAAACGCAGCAAGGTCAAGAAGCCGATGGTCGGCTTCATCGCCGGTGCCACGGCCCCGCCGGGCCGCCGTATGGGTCATGCGGGCGCGATCATCTCCGGCGGTACCGGAACGGCCGCTGACAAATTTGAGGCAATGAAGAGCGCCGGTATCGCGGTGTCGGATTCGCCCGCGGCGCTTGGCAAAACCATGCTCGGTCTCCTAAATAAGTAGTAAGAGCTAACCAATGCCCGATTCAGGACGCACACCGCCACGTTCCATCCCGCCGGCTTCCGGCCGGCGCGGCGGCCGCGACCTGCCGAAGGGCCGTCAGGTCGATCCGGTCGCGCGCGACGAAGTTGCCAAGCTCCTTGGTGACCGGCCGCGCCAGCGCGACCTGCTGATCGAACATCTCCACCTCTTGCAGGATCATTTCGGCTGCCTGCATGCGCGGCATCTCGCGGCGTTGGCCGAGACGATGAAGCTCGCGCTGGTAGAGGTCTACGAGGTCGCGAGCTTCTACGCCCATTTCGACATCGTGCTCGACGGCGAAAGCCCGCCGCCGCCCCTGACCGTGCGGGTTTGCGATTCCCTCAGCTGTGAACTCTTCGGCGCCCAGAAGCTGCTGGCCGATTTGCCCGCCAAACTTCCCGGCGTGCGCATCGTGCACGCGCCGTGCATGGGCGGTTGTCATAACGCACCGGTCGCGGCCATCGGTCACGCGCTGCATGAACATGCGACCGTCGACAGCGTGGTCAAAGCCGCCAAGGCAAAGGAAACGCATCCGCACCTGCCGGCCTATCCCGATCTCGCCGCTTATCGCAAAGCCGGCGGCTACGCCGTGCTCGAAGCCTGTCTCTCGGGCAAGAAGACGCTCGAAGAGATTCTGAAGATTCTCGAGGATTCGAATCTGCGTGGCCTCGGCGGCGCCGGTTTCCCGACCGGCCGCAAATGGCGGCTGGTACGCGCTGAAAAGGCGCCGCGGTTGATGGCGGTCAACGCCGACGAAGGCGAACCCGGCACGTTCAAAGATCGCTACTACATGGAGGTCGATCCGCACCGCTTTCTCGAAGGGATGCTGATCGGTGCCTGGGCGGTCGAAGCGCCCGACACCTACATCTATCTGCGCGACGAATATCCGCAGTGCCGCGAGATCCTAGCGCGCGAGATCGCCGCGCTCGAGAAAGCGGGCCTATCGAAGCACACGCGGATCCATCTCCGTCGCGGCGCCGGCGCCTATATCTGTGGCGAAGAATCGGCGATGCTCGAGTCGATCGAGGGCAAGCGCGGCCTGCCGCGCAACAAACCGCCTTATCCGGCGCAGGTCGGTCTCTTCGGCCGGCCGACGCTGTGCAACAACGTCGAGACGTTGTGGTGGATCCGCGACATCGTCGAAAAGGGTCCCACCTGGTTCGGCTCGCAGGGCCGTCGCGGCCGCAAAGGACCGCGCAGCTTCTCGGTCTCGGGCCGGGTCAAGAATCCGGGCGTCAAGCTAGCGCCTGCCGGCATCACCGTGAAAGAGCTGATCGACGAATATTGCGGCGGCATGGCCGACGGCCACACCTTCAAGGGCTATCTGCCGGGCGGCCCGTCGGGCGGCATCTTGCCGGCGTCGATGGGCGACCTGCCGCTCGATTTCGGCACGCTCGAGCAGCACGGCGCGCTCATCGGCTCTGCTGCGGTTGTCGTCTTGTCCGACAAGGATGACATGAAAGCCGTGGCGCTCAATCTGCTCAAGTTCTTCGCCGACGAAAGCTGCGGCCAGTGCACGCCGTGCCGCGTCGGCACCGAGAAGGCTGTAATGTTGATGTCGCAGCCCAAGTGGGACGGACCACTGCTCGAGGAACTCACGCGGGTCATGACGGATGCGTCAATTTGTGGTCTCGGCCAGGCGGCGATGAATTCGGTTAAGTTGGTGCTCAAGCATTTCCCGCAGGAGGTCTCATGAGCGACGGCGGCGGCGGATTGGCGGGGCACACCATAAAATTCTTCCTCGACGGCGCCGAAGTCGAGGCGCAGCCGGGCGAGACCATCTGGCAGGTCGCGCACCGCCGAGGCACCGAGATCCCGCATCTTTGCTACAGCCCGGAACCCGGTTATCGGCCGGACGGCAATTGCCGCGCCTGCATGGTCGAGATCGAGGGTGAACGCGTTCTCGGCGCTTCGTGTCTGCGCAAGCCGGCACCGGGAATGAAGGTCCATACGGCGACGGACCGCGCCAGGTTCTCCCGCAAGTTGGTCTTCGACCTGCTGGTCTCGGATCAGCCGGTGCGCACCGCCCATCCCGATCCGGAATCCAAGTTCTGGCGCTGGGCTGACAAGGTCGGCGTCACCAAGGGCAGTTTCCCGGCGACGCATCATCCCAAGCCCGACCGCAGCCACCCAGCGATGGCGGTGCGGCTCGATGCCTGCATCGAATGCAATCTGTGCGTCCGCGCCTGCCGCGAAGTCCAGGTCAACGACGTGATCGGCATGGCGGCGCGCGGCCACGACGCCAAAATCATCTTCGATTTCGACGATCCGATGGGCAACAGCACCTGCGTCGCTTGCGGCGAATGCGTGCAGGCCTGTCCGACCGGCGCGCTGCTCGAATCGACCTTGGTCGACGAGCATGGCGTCCACGCCAAGGATCCGGACCGCGAAGTCAACAGCGTCTGCCCTTATTGCGGCGTCGGCTGCCAGATCACCTACAAGATCAAGGACGACAAGCTGCTTTACGTCGACGGCCGCGAAGGCCCGTCGAACCTCAATCGCCTGTGCGTCAAAGGCCGCTTCGGCTTCGATTACGTCAGCCATCCGCAGCGGCTGACCAAGCCGATGATCCGCAAGGCGGGCGTCAAGAAGGACGCGCATGCGCCCTTCGATCCGAATAATCCGTGGGCGCTGTTCCGTGAGGCGACTTGGGAAGAGGCGCTCGATGCGGCTGCGGCGGGTCTCAAGAAGATCCGCGACACGCACGGTTCCAAGGCGCTCGCCGGCTTCGGTTCGGCCAAGGGCTCGAACGAAGAGGCCTATCTCTTCCAGAAGCTGGTGCGCACCGGCTTCGGCACCAACAACGTCGATCATTGCACGCGGCTGTGCCACGCCTCGTCGGTCGCCGGCCTGCTCGAGGGCATCGGCTCCGGCGCGGTGACGGCGCCGTTCATGGCGGCCAAGGACGCCGACGTCATCGTCGTCATCGGCGCCAATCCGACCGAGAATCATCCGGTCGCGGCGACGTTCCTGAAGAACGCCAAGAAGCGCGGCGCGACGCTGATCGTCATGGATCCGCGCGGGCAGGCGCTGAAGCGCCATGCGACCCATATGCTGCAATTCAAGCCGGGCCGCGACGTTGCCATGCTGTCCGCGATGCTGCACACAATCATCGCCGAGAACTTGGTCGACGAGCAGTACGTCCAGGCGCGTACCGAGGACTTCGAGAAGCTCGCGGCCAGCGTCAAGGATCGTACGCCGGAAAAGATGGCCGCGATCTGCGGCATCGACGCCGAGACGCTGAAGACCGTGGCGCGCAAATACGCGCGCGCCGAGGCGGCGATCATCTTCTGGGGCATGGGCATCTCGCAGCACACGCATGGCACCGACAACACACGCTGCCTGATTGCGCTGGCGACGATCACCGGCCAGATCGGCCGGCCAGGCACCGGCCTCCATCCGCTGCGCGGCCAGAACAACGTGCAGGGCGCGTCGGACGTCGGTTTGATCCCGATGGTCTTCCCCGATTACATCTCGGTCGAGAATGCAGAGCGGCGGGCGTTCTTCGAGAAATTGTGGAGCGCCAAGCTCGATCCCAAGGCCGGCCTCACGGTGGTCGAGATCGTCAACGCGATCCACGCCGATCAGATCCGCGGCATGTACGTCATGGGTGAGAACCCGGCGATGTCCGACCCCGACGTGCAGCACGCGCGCGAGGCGCTCGCCAAGCTCGATCATCTGGTGGTGCAGGATCTGTTCCTGACCGAGACCGCGTCTTATGCCGATGTCTTCCTGCCGGCTTCGGCCTGGCCGGAAAAGACCGGCACGGTCAGCAACACCAACCGACAGGTGCAGATGGGCCGTCAGGCCTTGCCACTGCCCGGCGACGCACGGCATGATTTGTCGATCATCCAGGAGCTTGCGCGGCGCATCGGCCTCGACTGGAACTATGCCGGCCCGGCGGACGTCTTTGCCGAAATGAAACTGGCAATGCCCTCGCTCGACAACATCACTTGGGAACGGCTGGAACGCGAGAGCTCGGTCACCTATCCGTGTTTGGCGCCCGATCAGCCCGGCGAAGACATCGTCTTCGGTGATGGCTTCCCGACCAAATCCGGCCGTGCCAGGCTGGTACCGGTCGAGATTCGTCCGCCGGCCGAGGAGCCCGACAAGGATTACCCGATGGTCTTGACCACGGGTCGTCAGCTCGAGCATTGGCACACCGGCGCGATGACGCGTCGTGCAAGCGTGCTCGACGCGCTCGAGCCCGAGGCGCACGCCTCGCTGTCGCCTGGCGACATGCATCGCATGGGCATCGAGGCGGGCGCGATCGTTCGCGTCGTCACGCGGCGTGGCGCCATCGAGCTCAAGGCGCGGCCAGACCTCGCAATCTCGCCGGGCATGGTGTTCATCCCGTTCTGCTATGTCGAAGCGGCGGCGAACATCCTGACCAATCCGCAGCTCGATCCGATGGGCAAGATTCCCGAGTTCAAGTACTGCGCGGCCCGAATCGAGCCGGTCGTCGCCAAGGTCGCGGCCGAATAAGGCTTATCCTTCGCGCCTAGCCCGCGGTCATCGGCTCGAACGTGCCGCTGACCGGATCGCGCACCAGCAACCGTCCGGTGGCGACGCCGAAATAGGCGCCGTGCAGCGCCAGCGTGCCGGCGTCGACGCGCCGGCGGACAAACGGGAACGTCATCAGATT
>JAGWIH010000261.1 GCA_028866355.1 Alphaproteobacteria bacterium | reverse complement strand
TCATCGCGCGATTGCGATCACCGACCGCAACAGCCTCGCCGGAATCGTGCGCGCGCACGACGCTGCGCAGCAAGCTGGAATCCGCCTCGTCGTGGGATCGCGGCTCGACCTCGACGACACGCCGAGCTTTCTCTGCTTTCCGACCGACCGCGCCGCCTATGGCCGGTTGAGCCGGCTGATTACCGTTGGACGGCGTCGCGCGTCCAACGTCGAATGCCGCCTGACTTTCGACGATCTGCTGGCTCACCGAACGGGCCAGGTGCTGGTGGTCTTGCCGCCGGAAAGGCCCGACGCTGCCTTTGCCCGCAGCCTGAAGGAGCTGCGCGCACGGCTCGGCGGCTCGCTTTATCTCGCGGTTCAGCACCTCTATCGCGGCGACGACAGGGCGCGGATCGCGGCGTTGGCGGCGATGGCCGGTGCATGCGGCATTCCCATCGTCGCCACCAACGACGTGCATTATCACGTGCCGGAACGCCGCATGCTGCAGGATGTGCTGACCTGCATCCGCGAGCATTGCACCATCGATCAGGCCGGCTTTCGCCTGATGGCCCATGCCGAACGTCATCTCAAAAGGCCCGACGAAATGGCACGGCTGTTCGCGCGCTGGCCCGAGGCGCTGGCGCATAGCATCGAGATCGCCGAGCTCTGCCGCTTCGATCTGGACGAGCTGCGTTACGAATATCCGGTCGATCCCTGCCCGCCCGGCCTGACGCCGCAGGACTATCTGGTGCGCGAGAGCCAGGCGGGCGCCGAGCAACGCTATCCGAAGGGCGTACCGGACAAGGTTGCGAAGCAGCTCGCGCACGAACTCGACCTGGTCGGCCGGCTCGGCTATGCGCCCTATTTCCTCACCGTCTACGACATCGTGCGCTTCGCCAGGTTGGAGAAAATTCTCTGTCAGGGACGCGGCTCGGCCGCCAATTCCGCCATCTGCTATTGCCTCGGAATCACCGCCGTCGATCCGGCGCAAAGCGATCTTTTGTTCGAACGCTTCGTCAGCGCCGAGCGCGACGAACCGCCCGACATCGACGTCGATTTCGAGCACGAGCGGCGCGAAGAGGTGATTCAGTACATCTACGGCAAATATGGCCGCGAACATGCCGGCATCGCCGCCACCGTCATCATCTATCGCCGGCGCAGCGCCACCCGCGACGTCGGCAAGGCGCTAGGATTGTCGCTCGACATGGTCGGCGCGCTCGCCGAATCGGTGTGGGGCACGAGCCTCGACGAGATTCCCGAAACCGAGCTGCGCGCGCTCGGTCTCGACCCCGAGGCGCCGCGGCTCCGGCTGACGTTGAAGCTGACCAGCGAGCTGCTCGGCTTTCCGCGCCACCTGTCGCAGCACGTCGGTGGCTTCGTCATCACCAAAAGCCCGCTCTGCGACGTGGTGCCGATCGCCAACGCGGCGATGGACAAACGCACCTTCGTCGAATGGGACAAGAACGATTTGGACACGCTCGGCATCCTCAAGATCGACGTGCTGTCGCTCGGCATGCTGACCGCGATCCGCAAGAGCTTCGCGCTGATCGACCGCCACCATGGACGGCGGCTCGAAATCGCCACCGTGCCCCCAGATGATTCGGCAACTTACGACATGCTATGCGAGGCCGACAGCATTGGCGTTTTCCAGGTCGAAAGCCGCGCGCAGATGAGTTTCCTGCCGCGCCTCAAGCCGCGCCGTCTCTACGATCTGGTGATCGAGGTCGCCATCGTCCGGCCGGGCCCGATTCAAGGCGGCATGGTCCATCCTTACCTCCGCCGCCGCAACGGCGAGGAGAAAGCCGAATTCCCCTCGGCCGAGCTTGAAGAAGTCCTGGGCAAGACGCTTGGCGTGCCGCTGTTCCAGGAACAAGCGATGCGCATCGCCATCATTGCCGGCGGTTTCACGCCCGGCGAGGCCGACCAGCTGCGCCGCGCCATGGCGACCTTCCGCCGGGCCGGCACCATCCACACGTTTCGCGCCAAGATGATCGAGGGCATGGTGGAACGCGGTTACGACCGCAGCTTCGCCGAACGCTGTTTCAGCCAGATCGAAGGCTTCGGCGAATATGGCTTTCCCGAGAGCCACGCCGCCAGTTTCGCCCTCCTTGCCTATGTCTCGGCGTGGATCAAATGCCATTATCCCGCCGCCTTCGCCTGCGCGCTGCTGAACAGCCAGCCGATGGGCTTCTATGCGCCGGCCCAGCTCGTGCGCGACGCGCGCGAACACGGCGTCGAAATCCATCCGGTCGACGTCAACCACAGCGAATGGGACTGCACGCTCGAACCCGCTGCCGGATCGAGCGGCGGCATTGCGTTGCGGCTGGGTTTCCGCGAGATCAAGGGCTTCGCCAAAAACGATGCGGACAGTCTCGTCGCCAACCGCGGCAACGCCTATGCCGATCCGCATGCGCTGTGGCGGCGTGCCGGCATTGGTGCCACTGCACTCGAACGTCTCGCCGCTGCCGACGCTTTGGCGTCGATGGGCTTGCAGCGGCGCGAGGCGCTGTGGGCCTTAAAGGGGCTGGGCGAAGCGCCGCCGCTGTTCGCACATGACGATCCGCTAGCGCGCGAGCCGGCGGTAACGCTGCCGGCGATGAGCTTGGGTGAAGCGGTAAGCGCCGATTACGGCACGGTGCAGCTTTCGCTCAAAGCGCATCCGCTGGCCTTGTTGCGTGACCGCATGGCAGCGCGCGGCGTGACCCCTGCCGCACAGCTTGCTGAACTTGCCGACGGCGCGCGGGTCCGTGTCGCCGGTCTGGTGCTGGTGCGGCAACGGCCGGGCAGCGCCAAAGGTGTGGTCTTCGCGACGCTCGAGGACGAAACCGGCGTCGCCAACGTCATCGTCTGGCCGCAAATCTTCGAACGCTTCCGCCGCGAAACGATGCACGCCGCGCTGCTGACGGTGAGCGGCAAATTGCAACGCCAAGGTATCGTCATTCACGTCGTCGCCGACCGGCTCGAAGATTGTTCGGCCGAACTGCGCGCCACCACGACGGCGCGCGAAACCGCGATCACCCACCAATTCGCCGCCGTGGCCGAAAACCGGCGCGACCGCCGATTCCCCTCGCGCGATTTTCACTAGGCGGCGGCGCGCCGCGCGCTGCGCGCATACCGTCGATGACGAGCGCCGCGAACTGGCCGACGATGCGGCCGAGCGGCGCGTCGGGCTCGCGCCCATACCATTCCATCGCCGCATTGCACATGCCGATCAGTGCCAAGGTGGTCAACCGCGGATCGAGATCGCGACGCAATTCGCCCGCCGCGATGCCGGCTTCGATCACGCCCTGCAGCGCGCTTTCGTATTGATGCGCGACCCGGCCAATGCGCCGCGCGCTGTCGCGCGGCAAGAACCGGCGCTCACGCAGAAAGCAGCGCACGTAATCGCCGCGCGTTTCGACCGGCGCCAGATGGCTTTCGACGATCGCTGCCAGCTTATCGGC
>JAGWIH010000260.1 GCA_028866355.1 Alphaproteobacteria bacterium | reverse complement strand
CTGGATCACCTGTTGCCGGTGCTGAAGAATCTGCGCGACAGCGAGAACGAAGGTCCGGTTCTGGTGCATGTCGTGACGCAAAAGGGCCACGGCTACGCCCCGGCCGAAGCCGCCGCCGACAAATATCACGGCGTGGTCAAGTTCGACGTCGCCACCGGCGCACAGGTCAAAGGCAAGGCGGCGGCGCCGTCCTATACCTCGGTCTATGCCAAGGCGTTGATCGCCGAAGCCGAGCGCGACCCGCGCATTGTCGCCATCACCGCCGCCATGCCGTCGGGCACCGGCCTCGACAAGTTCGCCGAACGCTTTCCCAACCGCGCCTTCGACGTCGGCATCGCCGAGCAGCACGCGGTCACCTTCGCCGCCGGCATGGCGTGCGAGGGATTAAAGCCGTTCGCCACGATCTATTCGACGTTCCTGCAGCGCGCCTACGATCAGGTGGTGCACGACGTCGCCATCCAGAAGCTCCCGGTGCGCTTCGCCATGGACCGCGCCGGCCTCGTTGGCGCGGATGGGGCCACCCATGCCGGCTCGTTCGACCTGGCTTATCTCGGCTGCCTGCCGCATTTCGTCATCATGGCGCCGTCCGACGAAGCCGAACTCGTCCACATGGTGGCGACCGCCGCGGCGATCGACGACGCGCCGTCGGCGCTGCGTTATCCGCGCGGCGAAGGCGTCGGCGTGGCGCTGCCCGCGCGGGGCGACGTGCTGCCGATCGGCAAAGGCCGGATCCTGCGCCAGGGTACGTCGATCGCGATTTTGAGCCTCGGCACCCGTCTGCAAGAAGCGCTCAAGGCCGCCGACGAACTCGGCCATCTGGGATTGTCGACGACCGTTGCCGACGCGCGTTTCGCCAAGCCGATCGACACCGACCTGATCGAGCGCCTGGCGCGCGAGCACGAAGTGCTGATCACGGTCGAGGAAGCCGCGATCGGCGGCTTCGGCAGCCAGGTGCTGCACCATCTCGCGCATGCCGGGCTTTTGGATCAGGGGCTGAAAGTCAGGCCGCTGGTGCTGCCAGACCGCTTCATCGACCACGATTCGCCGATGAAGCAATACGACGAAGCCGGTCTCAACGCGCGTCACATCAAACAGGCGGCATTGGTCGCACTGGGCCGCGCGGAAATCGAGCGCTCGGCGCGCGCCTGATTCGGCGCGCCGCGGGCGCGCTCCTGCTCATGACCGAAAAGCGGCGTCTCGATCAACTGTTGGTCGAGCGCGGCTTGGCGCCGACCCGATCCCGCGCGCAAGCGTTGATTCTCGCCGGCACCGTGTTCAGCGGCGAACGCCGTCTCGACAAGCCGGGCGCCACCTTTGCCGCCGATGTACCGCTCGACGTTCGCGGCAAGGATCATCCCTACGTGTCGCGCGGCGGCGTCAAGCTGGCGCACGGCCTCGACCAATTCAAAATCGATCCGCGCGGTTTGATCGCGCTCGATGTCGGCGCCTCGACCGGCGGATTCACCGACGTGCTGCTCCAGCGCGGCACCGCCCGCGTCTACGCCGTCGATGTCGGCTTCGGGCAGTTTGATTGGAAGCTTCGGAATGATGATCGCGTCGTGTTGCTCGAGCGCGTCAATGCCCGGCACCTGACATCCGCGCAGGTGCCCGAGGCGGTCGATCTCGTCGTCTGCGACGCCAGTTTCATCGGTCTCGAAACCGTGCTGCCGGCGCCATTGGCGCTGGCCAAGCCGCGAGCGAATCTCGTGGCGCTGATCAAACCGCAATTCGAGGTCGGCCCCGATCGGGTCGGTAAGGGCGGCGTGGTGCGCGATCCGGCGCTGCACCGCGAAGTCTGCGACCGCGTCACTGCCTGGCTCGTGGCCCAAGGCTGGCGCGTTCTGGGCGTAGTCGAAAGCCCGATCCGCGGCCCCGAAGGCAACGTCGAGTTTCTCGTCGCGGCTGAGCGGGACGAGCGGCGTAGCACAGCCGGCGCGCAACCGCCGCGCGACCGCGTCGTGCGAAGCAAAGCCAAATGAGCGAGGTTGATCTCACAATCGACAGCGTCGGCGTGCGTGGCGACGGCGTCGCGCAACACGACGGCAAGCCGGTTTATGTGCCGTTCACCGCGCCGGGCGACCGCGTCCGCGTGCGGCTGTCACCTGACAAGGACGAACGCCGCGGTGAGGTCGTGGAAATTCTCGCTGCCGGCGAACGCGCCAAGCCGGTCTGCCGGCATTTCGGCACGTGCGGCGGTTGCGCCTTGCAGCATTTGACCGACGAAACTTATGCGGCGGCGAAGCTCGGCTGGCTGCAAGGCGCCTTGGCGCAACACGGTTTCAAAGATATCGAAATCGCGCCGCTGCGCCGTCTGGCGTCCGGCACGCGCCGCCGCGCGCGGCTGGCGCTGGCACGCGACGGCGAAGCCGTCGCCGGATTCCACGGCCGCATGAGCCACGCCATCGTCGACATGCGCGAATGCCACGTGCTGCATCCGGCGCTGGTCGCGTTGGTCGCGCCGCTGCGGCGGTTGGCGGCCGAAATCCTGCCGCGGCGCGGCAAGGCAAGCGCCGCGCTGACGCTCGGCGACGGCGGCGTCGACGTGCTGCTCGAATTGTCGAAAGCGCCGGCGCTCGATGGGCTCGAGGCCCTGGCGCGGTTTGCTGCCGAACAAGATATCGCGCGGATGTCGTGGCGTGCCGGTTCGACCGTCGCGCCGGTGGCGCAGCGCCGGCCGGTGCGCGCCATCTTCGCCGGTGTCGCCGTCGATCTGCCGCTCGACGCGTTCGTGCAGGCAAGCGCCGAAGCCGATGCGGTCTTGTCGGGCCTGGTGCTCGACGCCATCGGCGCGCCGCGCCGCATCGCCGATCTTTATGCCGGCGTCGGCACGTTCAGCTTCGCGCTGGCGGCGCGTGCGCCGGTCCATGCCGTCGAAGGCGATGCCGAGGCCGCCAAGGCCTTGGGCCAGGCGGCGTCGCGCGCCAACGTCGCCGATCGCGTCAGCGTCGAGCGCCGCGATCTGGCGCGGCGGCCGCTGTCGGCAGACGAGCTCGCGCGTTTCGACGCCATCGTCTTCGATCCGCCGCGCGTCGGCGCGCTGGCGCAAAGCCGGATGCTGGCCGGATCAACCGTGCCGCGCGTCGTCGCCGTGTCGTGCAATCCGGCGACCTTCGCGCGCGATGCGCGCATCCTCGTCGACGGTGGCTACACACTGGCGCATGTCGCGCCGGTCGACTCTTTCGTTTGGTCACCACACCTGGAGTTGGTGGCGCGCTTCGAGCGGCGTTAGCGAATCTCGATCGGCGGCATCACCAGCATGCCCGGCCGGACCGCCAGCGCCGCGAGCGCACGCATGAAGCCGTCGAGCGACGGCAGGATCGCCAGCGGGTCTTCGTGGCCGGTGCCGAGCGCGCGACCGATCAGCACGCTCAGGCCGCTTTCCGGTTTCGGATAGACGCGCAGCGTGATGTCGTCCGTGGCCGGTACG
>JAGWIH010000259.1 GCA_028866355.1 Alphaproteobacteria bacterium | reverse complement strand
GCCTTCGCTGCCGCGAGATCGATGTGATCGAGACCGATGCTCATCGACGCGACGATCTCGAGCCGCGGCAAGCTGTCCATCAAGCCGGCATCGACCTTGTCCGTGAAGGTCGCGACACCGCGCACCTTGTCCTTGAGCGGCGTGAGAAAGCCGGCGCGATCGGCTGCCTGGTACAGCGCATGAACGGCATAGGTCGCCGTCAGCGCCTCCATCACCGGCGGATAAAACGCGCTGGCGGCGACGACATCGATTCGCTCCATTGCGTCATCCTGCAAGGCACGCTTGCAGGGGTCAAACCGGCGACGCCCGGCGCCCATCCGCTGCCGCTGTTATCCCCAGCAATCCACAGAGTCTTCTCATAATTATCCCAAGACGCTTTCAGCTTTCGCGATCGGGTTTGGCGGCGGGCGAAAACGCGCCAATCCAGCCTTTCGCCGTGATGGATCGTCGGGAATCGGAAGTCAGATGGAGGCGACCAGATGGCCGCCATCGACTGGAATAATGGCCCCGGTGATGTAGCGGCCGGCCGGCGAAACCAACAGCAATAGCGCGCCGTCGAGGTCGGCGGCCATTCCGGTGCGGCCCAACGGAATCCGCGCCGTCACCGCCTGCCCCGCCTCGCTTTTCAGGAACGCGCGATTCATGTCGGTCTCGAAATACCCCGGCGCTAAGGCGTTGACGCCGATGCCGTGTCGCGCGAGTTCGAGCGCCAGCACGCGCGTCAGCTGCGCCAGACCTGCCTTGGCGATCGCGTATTCCGGTACGTTGCGCGCGGTGCGGAACGCCAGCAGCGACGCCAGGTTGACGATACGACCGCCGCGCTTGTCGCCGATGCGCCGCGCCGCGAATTCGCGTGCTACCAGCCAGGCGCCTTTGAGATTGATATCGAGTACGCGATCCCAGTCCGCTTCGTCGTGTTCGAGCAGCGGCTTCGACACTGCGATGCCGGCGTTGTTGACCAGGATGTCGAGCGGACCGAGCGCCGTTTCCACGCGGTCGAACGCCGTCCGGACGCTTGCGGCCATGGTGACGTCGCCGGCAACCCCGATCGCGCGCCGGCCCGTCGCCCGGGCGATTCCTGCCGCCGCTTTATCGAGCGCAGCAGCGTCGCGCGCCAGCAGCGCCACATCCGCGCCGGCTTCGGCAAGCACCTGCGCAAAGTGCAGCCCCAAGCCGCGCGACGCACCCGTCACCAGCGCGCGCTTGCCGGCGAGCGAGAAATCGGCGCTCACGGCGTCAAACTCTTCGCCTGCTCGCGCAGGAGGTATTTTTGGATCTTGCCGGTCGAGGTTTTCGGCAGCGGGCCGAACACGACCGTGTGCGGCACCTTGAAATGCGCCAGGTTGGCGCGGCAAAAGGCGACCACGTCATCCGCCGTCGCGGCGGCGCCGGGCTTGAGCGCAACGAAAGCGCACGGCGTTTCGCCCCATTTCTCGTCCGGCCGTGCGACCACCGCCGCCTCCATCACCGCCGGATGCTTATAAAGCGCTTCTTCGACTTCGAGCGACGAAATGTTTTCCCCGCCCGAGATGATGATGTCCTTGGCGCGGTCCTTGACCTCGATATAGCCGTCGGGATGCCGGACGGCGAGATCGCCGGTGTGGAACCAACCGCTGGCGAAGGCTTCTGCCGTCGCTCGCGGATTTTTGAGATACCCTTTCATCACGGTGTTGGCGCGCAGCACGATTTCGCCGATGACAGTGCCGTCGGCCGGCACGTCGTCCAGGTCCTTGTCGACGACCCGCGCGCCGGCCAGTGTCGCGACTTCCATTCCCTGCCGCGCCATGCGTGCGGCGCGCTCGGCCAACGACATATCCGCCCAATCATCTTGCGCGAAACAGATGGTCGCCGGACCGTAGGATTCCGTCAGGCCGTAACCGTGCGTCACCGCGAAGCCCAACTTCTCCATGTTGGCGATGATGGTCGACGGCGGCGCCGCGCCGCCGGTCATCACCTTGACCGGATGATCGAGCCGGCGCCTGGCACTTTCCGGCGCATGGGCGAGCAAGTTGAGCACGATCGGCGCGCCGCAGAGATGCGTGACGCGGTGTTGCTCGATCAGCGCGAAGATCATCGCCGGATCGATACGGCGCAGACAGACATGCGTACCGCACGCGGCCGTCACCGCCCACGTGTAGCACCAGCCGTTGCAATGGAACATCGGCAGCGTCCACAGATAGACGGTCTGCAGCGACAGGCCGAAATACAGTACGTCGCCGACCGCATTCAGGAACGCGCCGCGGTGGTGATAGACCACGCCCTTGGGATTGCCGGTCGTGCCCGACGTGTAGTTGAGCGAATAGGCCTGCCACTCGTCGTCCGGCAAAGATATGTCCGCATCCGGATCGCCGGTCGCGAGGAAGGCTTCGTAATCCATCGTGCCCAGCTTTTCGCCGCCGCTGTACAGCGGATCGTCGATGTCGATCACCAGCGGCTTGCGCGCGGCCAACGCCAGCGCCTCCTTGATGGTCGGCGAGAATTCGCGATCGGTGATCAGGAGCTTGGTCTCGGCATGGCCGAAGATAAAGGCGATAGTCTTGGCATCGAGCCGGTAATTGAGCGCGTTGAGTACCGCGCCGGCCATGGCAACACCGTAATGCGCCTCAAGCATCGCCGGTACATTCGGCGCCATGACCGAAACCGTGTCGCCTTTGCCGATGCCGTGGGCGCGCAGCGCGCCAGCGAGCCGGCGGCAACGCGTCAGCAACTCGCCATAGGTGATGACGCGATCGCCGTGAATCACGGCGGCCTTGTCGGGATAGATCGCAGCGGCACGAACGAGGAACGACAGCGGCGTCAGCGGCGCATGATTCGCCGGGCCGCGCTGCAAGTGCGGTTCGTCGTAGATGCCCGACATTTCCTTCCCCGCCCTAACTTTAAGCGGGTCCGCGACTACCGCTCAAGATCGACGATGTCCTTGAAGCGATACTGGTGCTGATCGCTTTCCTCGAACACCAGGCCACGCTGCGAAAGCCAGCCATGCGGACCTGAAAATCGGCGATGTAGATCTGGACGTGATGGCCGTCGTATGCCGGTTATGCGTCATCGGTCTCGCGGAAAATGAGTTGTTGATCCATGCCGACCGCAATGTGCGCGGTGGTCATTCCCTTGAAAGTCGCCCGCAAGATTCCCGAAGCCGCCAACCTGCTCGCCAAGCGCGAAAAGGTGATCCTCGACGGCTGCAAATCGCCGCGCTTCGGCATCGAGGATTTGCGCCAGGCTCTCTCCCGCGCCGACGACATCCATTAACGCTAACGTCGGCCGCGCCGGCGCGCGCGTTGTGCTATAATGCGCCATGCGCATCGATATCGTCGCCGACGTCACCTGCCCGTGGTGCTTTATCGGCAAGCGCCGGCTCGAGGCCGCGCTGGCGCAGCGGCCGGCGATCGCGACCGAGATCACTTGGCGACCGTTCCAACTCAATCCCGACATGCCGGCC
>JAGWIH010000258.1 GCA_028866355.1 Alphaproteobacteria bacterium | reverse complement strand
GCCGGCGAACAGGCGCTCGAGATCGCCGACACGCTGGTGCGCTCCGGCGCGCTCGACGTGCTGGTGGTGGATTCGGTCGCGGCGCTGGTGCCGCGCGCCGAGCTCGAAGGCGAGATGGGTGAAAGCCACATGGGCCTGCACGCCCGGCTGATGAGCCAGGCGCTCCGGAAACTCACCGGCTCGATTTCGAAGTCGCGCTGCATGGTGATCTTCATCAATCAGATCCGCATGAAGATCGGCGTCATGTTCGGCAACCCCGAAACCACGACCGGTGGCAACGCGCTCAAATTCTACGCCTCGGTGCGGCTCGACATCCGCCGCATCGGCCAGATCAAGGAGCACGAGCAGGTCATCGGCAACCAGACGCGCGTCAAGGTGGTGAAGAACAAGATGGCGCCGCCGTTCAAGGTGGTCGAATTCGACATCATGTACGGCGAGGGCGTCTCCAAGCGCGGCGAGCTCATCGACCTCGGCATGCAGGCCGGCGTCGTCGAGAAATCCGGCTCGTGGTTCTCCTACGACGGCGAGCGCATCGGCCAGGGCCGCGAGAACGCCAAGCAATATCTCAAGGACCACCCCGAGATCGCCGGCAAGATCGAGACCGCGATCCGCGCCAATGCCGGCCTGGTCGCCGACGCCATGCTGGTGGCGGGCGCCGAAGGCGGCGCGGCCGACGAATAAGGCGCCGCGAAGACTCATCGAAGTTTTGGACGCCCCCCGAAGCGTCCTCTTTGCCGGCGCCGCGCCCCCAACGCGGCGCCGGTTTCCCTTTGGTGGTGCCGCCTTCATCTGGCATGGTGCGGCCATGCCAAAGCGACGCCGTAAATCCGGTCCGGTCGTCCTGCCGGATGAGCCCGAGCCGCCGGCGCCGGTCGGCAAGGTGCCCAAGCCGAAAATTCCGTGGTGGAAGGACCCGGCGAAGCTTGCGGGTCTGGCGATGGTGATTCTGGTCGTGATTGATCTTGGCGCTGGTTCGCATTTGCCGCCCAAAATCGTCAGCTATCTCGATCCGCTCATTCTTTTTGTCGGCGTTCTGGCCGTCGTCCTTTCCCTCATGCGCCGCTGGGAAAACCGCTAGGGTCGGCGCCGGCCGTCAACTGGACAGCGCGGCGCGCCTTGGGCTTAATGCGGCCAGCCGCGCCGGCGTGGATTCGCGCGGCGCACTTGGTTCCGGTCGGGGGAAGGACCAGATTATCGGCATGTTGACGAACGACGTTCGCGCCCACTTTCTCGATTTTTTCCGGCGAGCCGGGCACGAAGTCGTGCCGTCGTCGCCGCTTGTGCCGCGAAACGATCCGACGCTGCTCTTCACCAATGCCGGCATGGTGCAGTTCAAGAACGTCTTCACCGGCCTCGAAAAGCGGCCTTACAAAACCGCGGCCTCGTCGCAAAAATGCGTGCGCGCCGGCGGCAAGCACAACGACCTCGAGAATGTCGGCTACACCACGCGGCATCACACCTTCTTCGAGATGCTCGGCAATTTCTCGTTCGGCGATTATTTCAAGGACCGCGCGATCGAGCTGGCCTGGAACCTGATCACCAAGGAATTCAAGCTGCCGGCCGACCGGCTGGTTGCCACCGTCTACGAGACCGACGACGACGCCTGGAAGCTGTGGAAGAAGATTTCCGGCCTGCCGGATCGGCGGATCGTGCGCATCGGCACAGCCGACAATTTCTGGGCCATGGGCGAAACCGGGCCGTGCGGCCCGTGCTCGGAGCTTTTCTACGATCACGGCGACAAGATTCCCGGCGGCCCGCCCGGCTCGCCGGACGCCGAAGGCGATCGCTTTGTCGAGATCTGGAATCTCGTCTTCATGCAATACGAACAGGTGACGCGCGATCAGCGCATCGACCTGCCGCGGCCGTCGATCGACACCGGCATGGGGCTCGAACGCATCGCCGCCGTGCTGCAAGGCAAGAATGACAATTACGACATCGATATCTTGCGCGCGTTGATCGTCGCCTCGGCCGAGGAATCGAACACGCCGCCCGATGGGCCGAATGCGGTGTCGCATCGCGTCATCGCCGATCATCTGCGCGCCAGCGCGTTCCTGATCGCCGACGGCGTGCTGCCGTCGAAGGAAGGCCGCGGCTACGTGCTGCGCCGGATCATGCGCCGCGCCATGCGCCACGCGCACATACTCGGCGTTGTCGAACCGCTGATGTGGAAGCTGGTGCCGGCGCTGCTGCGACAGATGGGCCAGCCGTTTCCGGAGCTGATACGCGCCGAAGCTTTGATCACCGAAACCCTGAAGCTCGAGGAAACCAGCTTCCGCGAAACGCTGGCGCGCGGCCTCAAGCTGCTCGACGAGGAAGAGGGCAGGCTCGGCAAGGGCAAGGCGTTCCCCGGCGAAGTCGCCTTCAAGCTCTACGACACCTATGGCTTTCCGCTCGATCTCACGGAAGATGTGTTGCGCGGCCGCGGCCGCAAGGTCGAGACCGCGGGCTTCGACGCGGCGATGGACCGTCAACGCGCCGAGGCACGCAAATCGTGGGTCGGTTCGGGCGAGGCGGCGACCGATCAGCTCTGGTTCGCGTTGCGCGAGGAACGCGGCGCCACCGAATTCCTCGGCTACGACGCCACCGAAGCCGAAGGCACGATTCTCGCCATCGTCCGCAATGGCCAGCGCGTCGACGCGGTGAAAGCGGGCGATGAAGCCGGCATTGTCGTGTCGCAGACGCCGTTCTACGGCGAATCCGGCGGCCAGGTCGGCGACACCGGCGCGCTGTTCACCGCCAAGGGCGGCGAATTCGCGGTGTCCGACACGCAGAAACGGGCCGGCGAATTGTTCGTCCATATGGGCAAAGTGGCGCGCGGCGGCTTCAAGGTCGGCGACACGGTCGAGCTTCGGATCGACGAAATCCGGCGCAACAAGCTGCGCGCCAACCATTCGGTCACCCATCTGTTGCACCAGGCATTGCGCCGTCGGCTCGGCGAGCACGTGACGCAGAAAGGCTCGCTGGTCGCGCCCGACCGGCTGCGCTTCGATTTCTCGCAGCCGCGCGCTTTAAGCGACGACGATCGCGCGGCGATCGAGACCGAGGTCAACGCCCGCATCCGCCAGAATGCCGACGTCCACACGCGGCTGATGACGCCGGAACACGCGGTCAAGGAAGGCGCGTTGGCGTTGTTCGGCGAGAAATACGGCGACGAAGTCCGCGTGGTGTCGATGGGTGAAGACAGGGTCGAACATGCGCCGCATTCGTTCTCGGTCGAGTTGTGCGGCGGCACGCATGTGCGGCGCACCGGCGACATCGGCCTGTTCAAGATCGTGTCGGAAAGCGCCGTCGCATCCGGCGTACGCCGGATCGAAGCGGTGACCGGCGCCGCCGCCGAAACGTACGTCGCCGACGAGGAAAAATTGCTGCGTCTGGCCGCCGAAGCGATCAAGACGTCGCCGGCGGAACTGCCGGCGCGGCTTTCGGCGCTGCTCGACGAGCGCAA
>JAGWIH010000257.1 GCA_028866355.1 Alphaproteobacteria bacterium | reverse complement strand
CCGCCGACGGCAGCAAGCCGACCTGATTGAGAAACGCCGCGCCTTGCGACGCCATGCCGGCGGCGAGCAGCAGGATCAGCCAGCTCGTCACGGTGAACAGATGGCGCATCGGAATCCGCAACAGGCCCCAATAGAGTCCGGCACCGACGGCGACGCCGCATGCTAGGCCGAGCAGGCCGCCGCCCAGTTGCGCCAGCGCGCTGGTGCCGGAAGCGGCGGCGATGCCGTAAACGAACAATACGACCTCGGCGCCTTCGCGCAGCACCGCCAGCCCAACCACGAGCCCCAGCGCATAGAGCGGCCGCGTGCCGCTTCGCACCGTATCGCCGACCTCCGAGGCCGACGCCGCCAATTCGCGGCCGTGCCGCTGCATCCACACATTGTGCCAGCCGAGCATGCCAACGGCGGCGAACAGAATCGCGGCGTCGAACAGCTCCTGACCCATGCCTGCGACGGCCGACGCAATTTCGCCGGTAAACGCCGCCACCAGGGCAGCGCCCGCGACGCCGGCGGCGATTCCCAGCGCCACCGTGCGCCCGCGGCGCGGCACGCCCACCGTCGCGGCCAACACAATGCTGACGATCAGTGCGGCCTCGAGGACCTCGCGAAAAACGATGACGGCGACGGCGAGCATGGGTGGATTGGCCTCAGATGCAAATGCGAAGCGTTCGCAACATACCGACCGTGCTGTGCCGGTGCAAGCCGCAATCGGCGGTCAGACCCGGCTTCGAGCGCCTTGCGGTCAATATGCCGCAGGCCTTTCGCCACCTTTCGGCCGGGTTCACAGGACATAGTGCGCTGTCCAAATTTTGAGATTCGTGGAGCTTTTGTGATGACCGACCGGCCTACGGCCGACGCGGACGCCGTTCTTGCGGCCAATCTCAGATTCTATGGCGCCTTCGTCGACGGCGATTACGCCGCGATGGATGCGATCTGGGCACGCCGCGCCGCCGTCGTCTGTCTCCATCCCGGCTGGGCCGCGATCGAAGGCCGCGACGCGGTCATGGAAAGCTGGCGGCACGTGCTCGGCGATCCCGATTTCAATATCCGGTGCCTCGACGAGCGCGTCCACCTCTACGGCGATGTGGCCATCGTACTCTGTGAGGAAGAGCTTGCCGGCGGCTTATTGGCCGCCACCAATGTATTCATCCGCGAAGATGGCGCCTGGCGCATGATCCATCATCAGGCGAGCGCGATCATCCCGACATACCGCAACGATACGCCGTCGCAGCTCCATTAATCGACAATCGCGCGCCGGATCGCGCGCGTGAGCAGCGTCAGTTCGTCCGGCGCGATGGTGAAAGCTGGCGTCAGATAGACGATGCGGCCGAACGGCCGGATCCACGTGCCTTGGGCGACAAGGCGATCGCGCAGCGCCGCCGTCATGTCCATCGATTCAAGTTCGACGACGCCGATCGCGCCTTTGACGCGCACGTCGCGGACGCCGCGTCCGCCACGACAGGGTGCGAGCTCTGCTTCCATCTGGCGGCCGATCGCCGTAACCTGTTCGAGCCGGGGCTCGCGCTCGAACAGATCAAGCGACGCATTCGCCGCTGCGCAGGCAAGCGCATTGCCCATGAACGTCGGCCCGTGCATCAGCGCGTCCTGCGGATTGCTGGATAAAAATCCCTCATAGACCCGGCGCCGGGCGACCGTTGCGGCCAGCGGCAGCGTGCCGCCCGTGAGCGCCTTCGACAGCGTGACGATATCCGGCACCACGCCCGCCTCTTCCATGGCGAACAGACGGCCGGTACGGCCGAAACCGGTGAAGATCTCGTCGAAGATCAGCAACAGGCCGTGACGATCGGCAAGCCGACGCAGTCGGCGCAAGACTTCCGCCGCGTGAAACACCATGCCGCCGGCGCCTTGGACCAGCGGCTCGACGATGATGCCCGCTAATTCATGACGATGGTCGGCAAGGAACCGGTCGAGCGCGCTCTCACTGGCGTCGTCGCGCGGCAACGCGCATAGATAATGACGGGGCGTCATGGCACCAAAGCGCCCATGCATGCCGGTGCGGCTGTCGCTGACGGCCATCGCCGCGAAGGTGTCACCGTGATAGCCGTCGGTGAATGCAATAAAACGATCGCGGCCGGCCTCGCCGCGATTGAGAAAAAACTGCATCGCCATTTTCAAGGCGATCTCGACCGCAACCGAGCCGGAATCCGAGAAAAACACATGATCGAGATCGCCCGGCAACAGAGCCGCGAGACGCTGGGCCAGCCGGACGGCGGGTTCGTGCACGAGACCGGCCATCATCACATGCGGCAGGCTGTCGAGCTGACCCCGGACCGCGTCGCGGATATGCGGGTGATTGTAGCCGTGACACGCGGTCCACCACGACGCGATGCCGTCGATCAGAACCCGTCCGTCAGCGAGATGGATCTTGCAGCCTTCGGTGCGTACGACCGCCAGCGGCGGCGCCGCCGTTTGCATCTGCGTATAAGGCAGCCAGAGATGATCGAGACCGGCGACCGGCTCTGGATCAACGGACGCTTCGGCGCGCTTCACGACGTCATCGGCGACAGACCGAGCCGGTCCATCATCGCGCGATCGACGTCGCGCGCCGGATTGGGCGTCGTCAGCAGCCGCGCGCCGCAGAAGATCGAATTGGCCCCGGCAAGGAAGCACAGCGCCTGGAGCGCTTCGCTCATGCCCTCGCGTCCAGCCGACAGGCGCACCACCGATTTCGGCATGCAGATACGGGCAACCGCGATCGTGCGCACGAATTCGAGATCGTCCAGCGCTTCAACATCACTCAGAGGCGTGCCCGCGACCTTGACCAGCATGTTGATCGGCACGCTGTCGGGATGCTCGGGCAGATTGGCGAGCGCCGCGATCAGGCCGACGCGATGTTCGCGGTTCTCGCCCATGCCGACGATGCCGCCGCAGCATACTTTCATGCCCGCCGTGCGCACGTACGCGAGCGTATCGAGACGGTCCTGATACTGCCGTGTGCTGATGATCGTGCCGTAGAATTCGGGCGCGGTGTCGAGATTGTGGTTGTAGTAATCGAGCCCGGCATCCTTGAGACGCTCCGCCTGATCGCCGGTCAGCATGCCGAGCGTCGCACAGGTTTCGAGACCGAGCGCCTTGACACCCGCAACCATGGCGCAAACCGCGTCGAGATCGCGGTCCTTGGGCTCGCGCCACGCCGCGCCCATACAGAACCGCTGCGCGCCTTGCGCCTTCGCCGCGCGCGCTTCGGCCAGGACCGCGTCGACATCCATCAACTTGGCGGCGTCGACGCCGGCATCGTAATGCGCGCTTTGCGGGCAATAGGCGCAATCCTCCGGACAGCCGCCGGTCTTGATCGACAGCAGGGTCGAAAGCTGGACCTGGTTGGGCTCGAAATAAGCGCGATGCAGCGTCTGCGCCCGGAACAGCAGCTCGCCGAACGGCAAATCGTAGAGCGCGGCAATCTCGTTCCGCGTCCAATCGTGCCGGATGTCGTGCCGTTCGGCGTCCTTCGGCATTCCCGCC
>JAGWIH010000256.1 GCA_028866355.1 Alphaproteobacteria bacterium | reverse complement strand
ATGAGCACGCCGCCAATCGCCGGCCACCACATCCAGTGCACCGGCAGTTTTCCGAAGCCGTCCTCGAAACGGTAGGTAAGCCAGGTGAGCAGGCCGGACAGCAGACCGGCGGTAATCCCGACCGGAATGCAGATGAACAATCCCGCGAGCGGCATGAGCGAGGAGTGATAGGCGAACAGCGGACCCGGTCCGAGCAGCGGTTCGCGCACGATGGTGGCGGCGGCGGCGGCAATCGCGACCGGGATGAAACTGCGCGGCTTCCATTCGAACAACAGCAGTTCGACGGCAATCAGCGTCGCGGCCACCGGCGTCGAGAAAATCCCGGCCATGCCCGCCGATGCGCCGGCGACCATCAACGTCTTGCGCTCCATGGAGGACAGCTTGAACAACTGCGAGAACAGCGAGCCGAAGGCGCCGCCGGTCATGATGATCGGGCCCTCGGCGCCGAACGGGCCGCCCGTGCCGATGGCGATCGCTGACGACAGCGGCTTGAGAATGGCCACCTTGACGTCGAGCCGGCTGCGGCCAAGCAGGATCGCCTCGATCGCCTCGGGAATCCCGTGGCCGCGGATTTTTTCGCTGCCGTAACGGGCGATCAGGCCGACGATCAGCGACCCGATCACCGGCACCGCGACCGCCGCGAGTCCCAGATGCGACTGGCTGAAGGGAATGTCGGCCAGCGTGAAACGGCCGAAATAGGCGAGATTCGTCACCAGCCGGATGAGGTCGAGCAACACCACGCCCGCGATCACGCCACACGAACCGACCACGATCGCGATCGCGGCGATCACCAAAACGCGCGGCTTGGTGGTGAAGTCGCCGAGATGCTTGGCGATGGTGACGCTTTCGGCAACGATCGTGCGCAGCTGATCGCCGACGTTCGCAGCAGTTTTTTTCTTCACCCGGGGGTTCCGATCCGTCGACCTGAGTGCACCAACTCCCAATATATCGCGACGCCATACATAAATCACAAGCGACGGACGGTGCGGCTTTCGGGGCGCGCGGACTCGCAGTCACAACAGCATCACAATCATGAACGCGTTTTCAGCTTGCGGCGAGCATCCCGTAATCCACCTTAGGCTTTCATCGACTCCGCCCCACTGGGCTCTATGAGGTTCCACGATGACGTCATCGATCGATACCTTTCTCTGGTACCTGAACGAGATTCGGGGCGCCCGCTATTACTGCCCGTACTGCGGCCATGACTCCTTCACAACCATTGCCAGCGACGAAGCAAAAGGGCTCGGCAACATCGACTCAGAGTTTTACGGAGTCTCGTGCCTGCGATGCGGCCATACCGCGCTCTTCTCCGCGGAAATCGTACGTGAGAGCGCCCGCAAAGAAGCCGAGTGTCGCGGTCAACCGCCGGCGCCGCACGAAGCCGCCGAGCCGTCGTCGATCAGTCAGTTGATTCGTCGTCGCTCGTTGGCGACGTGACGACGATAAAGACGAGATCGGTGAGGCCGGAATTGTAGATTGCGTGCTCGATACCCGGCGGGATGAAGATCACGTCGTGGCGGCGGACGATGCGCCGCTTGCCGGCGATCTCCATCGTGCCCTCGCCTTCAAGCACGTGATAGACCTGCTCCTGCACCTTATGCGTATGCGGCGCGACATAGGCCATCGGCTGATAGCACGAGATGCGATGGTCGAGATGAATCGAGCCCTTGGTCTCGGGCATCACCAACGGTTTCGACAGCGCGCCACCGAAATGCTCGGGAAATTCGCGCCACGGCACGTCCGCGATGTTCTCGATGGTGGCCCGGCGCTGGCGTGATTTGCGCGCCGGCTTGCGGCTCGCCTTGTTTCTCCGCGTTGCCATCGTTCTCCCTGTGCGGCGCCGTGGTGTGCCAGACCGGGCGAATTATCCATCTTTGCCGCGCGTTCGGCAAAGCCCGCCGCGATCAGGGTTGCGGGCCTCGCCGCGCGATACTACCGTTGACCAAAGCCGCAATAGCGGACGAATAAAAAGTGAAATTCAGGGAGGGAGAAACCATGCCATCGAAGCATTTGTCGCTGCCTCGCGTCGCGCGCGGCGGAATAAAATCGCTCTTCGCCGGCGCGGCGCTGATCGGCGCGCTTGGGTTCACCGTCGCGCCGGCCGCGGCGCAAAGCGCTCCAGCTGCCGCACCGGCGGCGGCGCCGACTCCCGCCGCGACGCCGACACTGAAGCTTGGCGTCGTCACGTTCCTGTCCGGACCGGCCGCCGGACCATTCGGCATTCCGGCGCGCAACGCCGCCGAGCTCGTTGCCGAAGCGATCAACAAGGGCACCCTGCCGGCGCCCTACAACACCAAAGGCTTCGGCGGCGCCGAGGCGGATCTGGCGATCGTCGACGAAGCCGGCTCGACCACCGAGGTCGTGCAGAGCTTCCGCAATCTGGTGCAGCGGCAGAACGTCAACGCCGTCGTCGGCTATATCTCGTCCGGCAGCTGTCTCGCCGTGGCGCCGGTGGCCGAAGAGCTCAAGATGCTGACGGTGTTCTTCGACTGCGGCACGCCGCGCATCTTCGAGGACGCCAAGTACAATTACGTCTTCCGCACCAGCGCCACCTCGACGATGGATAACGTCGCCGCGGCGCGCTACCTCAAGGCGAAGTTCCCGAACGACAAGTCCTACGCCGGCATCAACCAGAACTACGCGTGGGGTCAAGATTCCTGGCGCGATTTCGACGGCTCGATGAAGGTGCTGTTCCCGAAGGACAAGGACGTCGTCTCGGAATTCCCCAAGCTCTTCGCCGGAACGTACGACGCCGAAATCTCGACCCTGCTGGTCGATCATCCTGACGTCGTGCACAGCAGCCTCTGGGGCGGCGACCTCGAAAGCTTCACGCTCCAGGCATCGGCACGCGGACTCGAAAAGCGCTCGCGCATGGTGCTGACCACCGGCGAGACGATGATGTTCCGGTTGCGCGGTAAGATTCCCGACGGCGTCGTTCTCGGCGCCCGCGGCCCGTACGGCGTGCTGGCGCACAAGGACGCGCTCAATGACTGGTTCCGGAAAAACTTCCAAGACCGCTACGGCACGCCGCCGGTCTATTCGGCGTACCAAATGGCGCAGGCGATCCTCGGCCTGAAGGTTGCCGCCGACAAGGCGGCCGCCGGCAAAGGCGCGCCGACCATCGACGCGGTGCGCGCCGCGCTGACCGGTCTCAAGTACGATTCGTTCGGCGGACACGTCGACATGGCTCTCGGCGACGGACATCAGGCCGTCACCGAAATGGCCTACGGCGAGTTCAAGTTCGACAAGAAGACCGATACGCCGGAAATCGTCAACGTCGCCTATTACCCCGAATGGTGCGTGAACCCGCCGCCGGGCGTGAAGAGCGCCGATTGGATCGCGAGCGGCATGAAGGGCGCCAAGTGCAATTGACGTGAGCGGGCGGGCCGGGAGCGCGGCTTCCGGCCCGCACCGCGTGCATTCAGGGCCTGCATGCTCACCTTTGTCGCCATCGGCGTTGACGGTCTTGTCTATGCATCCTGGCTGTT
>JAGWIH010000255.1 GCA_028866355.1 Alphaproteobacteria bacterium | reverse complement strand
GTCGCGTCGTCGTCGACGCGTTCGGCCTGAAATAGCGCGCGTGCCGCCTGCCACTGGCGCTTCGTCGTCGGCAGCGTGCCGCTGGCGCGGAAATGCGTGAAAGCGGCCGCGGTTTTCGTGCCGCTGTTGCCGGACAGCTCGAAGAAGAATCGCTCGAAATTGCTCGACACCTGGATGTCCATGCTCGGGCTGATGGTGGGCTCGACGGTGCCGAGGCTCATCGTACCGTCGGTGAAGAACCGCGTCAGGATATCGTTGCGGTTGGTGGCAATCGCCAGTTGCGCAATCGGCAGGCCCAGGCGACGGGCGACGTGGGCGGCATAGACGTTGCCGAAATTTCCCGTCGGCACGGCGAAGGCGACGTCGTGCGCCGGCGCACCCAGTGCCACCGCTGCCGCGACGTAATAGACGATCTGGGCCATGATCCGCGCCCAGTTGATCGAATTGACCGCGGACAGGCCGAGCTCGCCGCGGAAAGCCGCGTCGGCGAACATGGCTTTCACCAAATCCTGGCAATCGTCGAACGTTCCCTCGACCGCGACGGCGTGCACGTTGCGCGCCGGCACCGTGGTCATCTGGCGCCGCTGCACGTCGGAGATGCGGCCGGCGGGATAGAGCATGAAAAGGTCGATCGCCTCGCGGTCGCGGCAGGCTTCGATCGCCGCCGAGCCGGTATCGCCCGAGGTGGCGCCGATAATGGTGACGCGGCGGCGGCGTTTGCGCAGCACGCGATCGAACAGCGGGCCGACGAGCTGTAACGCGTAATCCTTGAAGGCGAGCGTCGGGCCGTGGAACAGCTCGAGCAGCCACAGGCCGGCGTCGAGCTGCCGCAGCGGCGCCACCGCCGGATGCGTGAACGGGCGATAGGCGTCTTCGATCATGCGACGCCATTCCGCCGACGGCACGGCGCTGCCCAGAAACGGTTGCGTCACCCGTGCGGCGATCTCGGCATAGGACAGGCCGCGCAATGCGTCGAACCAAGCCGCGCGATAACGCGGCAGCCGCTGCGGCACATAGAGGCCGCCGTCGGGCGCCATGCCGGTCAGCAGGATTTCGTCGAACTGCCGGCTTGTCGCCGCGGCGCGGCCGTGGCGGGTGCTGATGTAGCGCATCGTTGTCCGTGGATCGCGGCGGTCGAGGCCGAGCCTATGCCGCGAGATAGCGCGCGCGCAAGTGGCCCTCGAAGATCGCCGCGTCGAGCGGCTTGCCGGTGGCGCGCACGAGAATCTCGCGGGTTGAATAACGCGAACCGAGGCTGTGCACGTGGGCGCGCAGCCAGCCGAGCAGCGGCGCAAAATCGCCGCACGCGATGGCGCCGGAGATCGCCGGCACCGCCCGTTTCGCCGCATCGAAGAGTTGCGCCGCGGTCATGGCGCCGAGCGTATAGGTCGGGAAATAACCCCAGGCGCCGTCGTACCAGTGGATGTCCTGCAGGCAGCCGTCGCGATCGTCGGGCGGCGTCACTGCCAGCAGCCGTTCCATCCCTTCGGACCAGGCATCCGGCAGATCGGCGAGATCGAGCTCGGCGGATATCAACGCGCGCTCGAGCCGATAGCGCAGAATGACGTGCGCCGGATAGGTGACCTCGTCGGCGTCGACGCGGATCAGCGAGCGGGCGACCCGCGTGCCGAGCCGGTAGAGATTCGCCGCCTCCCATTCGGGCCCGTCACCGCCGAAGCGTTCGCGCAGGATCGGCGCGGCGAATTCGACAAACTCGCGCGAACGGCAGACCTGCATCTCAATCAGCAGCGATTGGCTTTCGTGAATGCTCATACCGCGCGCCTCGCCGACCGGCTGCCGCCGCCACGCCGACGGGAGGCCGCGCTCGTACAGCGCGTGGCCGGTTTCGTGCAATACGCCCATCAACGCGCGCGCGAAATCGGCTTCGTCGTAGCGCGTGGTGATGCGGACGTCGTCGGGCGTGCCGCCGCAGAACGGGTGCAGGCTCTGGTCGAGCCGGCCGTGGTCGAAATCGAAACCGAGCCGCGCCATCAATTGCCGGGCGGCCTGACGCTGTGCGTCGACCGGAAACGGCCCCTTGGGCCGCAACGGCGGCTGGCACGCCGCCTGTGCCGCCAGCGCCCCTTCGATCAGCGCCGGCAACCGCGGCGCCAGATGATCGAACAGCCGATCGATCTCGGCAATCTGGCCACCCGGCTCGAACTGATCGAGCAACGCTTCGTAGGGTGAGACGCCGAGCTTGGCGGCCTTGGCGGCGGCGACGTCGCGCGTCAGGTCGAGGACGCGTTGCAGGTGCGACTGAACCCCAGCGAAATCGTTGGCCGGCCGCGCCTTGCGCCAAGCCATCTCGCATTCCGAACAGGCGCGCGAATAGGCCGCGACCAGATCGGCCGGCACCGCGGTGGCGTGCAGCCAGAGCCGGCGCATCTCGGTCAGATTGGCGTGCTGCCAGTCGTCGAGCCGGTCGCGGCCGGCATCGTCCATGAGATCAGCAAGGCGCGGATCGGTAAGAATGTCGTGTGCGATGACCTTGAGCTCGGCCAGCTGCTCGGCGCGGGCCGAAGCGGCGCCGTCGGGCATCATCGCGGCGGTGTCCCAGTGCAGCATCGCCACCGCCTCGTTGACGAGGCCGAGACGCTTGAAGCGCGCTTCGAGCGTGGCGTAGGCGGCGGTCATGCGCGCTCCTTCAACCGGCGGCGGACGAAGATCGCATAGATCTGAACCAGACCGGCCGCCAAAGCATACCAAGTGATGGCATAGGACAGATGGTGATTGGGCAGCTCGATCGCCGTCTGGCCGCCCTTGGGCCACCCGCCTGGATTGGGCGTCGCATCGGCGTCGATATAATAAGGCAGGACATCGGCCGGCAGCGCGGCAGCAGCGGCCATCGCCTTGAGATCGATGAAGTACCATTCGCCGCGCGCCGGCTGGTTGTCGGGGGTGAACCACGACGGCCGCCCGCGGTCGAGCCGCAACGGGCCGGCGATCTGCGTCGGGCCGGCGATCTCGCCGGCGCTCCGGCTATCCGGCGCTGCGAGCCCGGTCGGCACGAAGCCGCGCTCGACCATCAGCACCTTGCCGTCGTCGAGCACAAACGGCGTGACGATGTCGAAACCGGCGGTGCCGTCGTCCGCGATCGCCGCCACGCGCATTTCCCGGTCGTTGAGGAAATGGCCGCTCGCGCGTACCGGGTGGTATTCGAGCGTCTGCGCGACCGCGAGATTCGACGGCGGCGGCACCGGTGGCATATGGAACGCCGCCTGGCGCGCCGCGATCAGCCCTTCTTTCCAGTGCAGCCTCTGGACCTGCCACGTGCCGAGGCCGATCAGGATGACAAAGCCGAGCGCCGCCCAGACGCTCGGCCAAACCAGCGAGCGTCTCACGGCGTTGTCGGCCCACCGCCGAGGGCGCGATGCCGGTATTGTTGTGCGATCAGAGTCGCCTTGAACGGCCGCAACAATGCGATACCGCCGCCGATCGTCACCGGTGTCCACAGCGCGATATGAACCCAGAGCGGCGGCGCAAACGCGATTTC
>JAGWIH010000254.1 GCA_028866355.1 Alphaproteobacteria bacterium | reverse complement strand
GGCCTGCTGGCGGACGAGCTGCCGCTCTCGACCGCGCTGATGCCGACGATCGACGCCGGCTCGCGCCGCGCGCTCTATCTCGCGGTGCTGTGCCACGATATCGCCAAGGGCCGCGGCGGCGACCATTCGGTTTTGGGCGAAGAGGTGGCGCAAAAGCTCGGTCCGCGGCTGGGTTTATCGGCCGAGGAAACCGAGACCGTCGCCTGGCTGGTGCGCTGGCATCTGCTGATGAGCGCAACCGCCTTCAAGCTCGACGTCGACGACCCGAAGACGATCTCGGATTTCGTCGAGCGCGTGCAGTCGCCCGAGCGGCTCAAACTGTTGCTCGTGCTGACGACGGTCGATATCCGCGCCGTCGGACCCAAGGTGTGGAACGGCTGGAAAGCGACGCTGCTGCGCGAACTTTACAGCCGCGCCGCGGAGCTGATGGCCGGCGGGCTCGTCGACGAGGCGCGCGGTCAGCGCATCGCCGCGGCGCAGGCGGCGGTCAAGCAGCTGCTCGGCGACTTCACGCCCGAGGAAATCGACAGCTTCATCGCCAAAGGCTATCCGTTCTATTGGCTGTCGTTCGAGCCGGAATACATGGCGCGCCACGCGCGCCTCATCCGCGCCGCCGAACGTAGCGGCAAACTGCTCACCGTCGAGACGCGGGTCGATACCGACCGGGCGGTCACCGAAGTCACGCTCTACACGGCGGATCACGCCGGCCTGTTCTCGCGCATCGCCGGCGCCCTGGCGATTGCCGGCGCCAACATCGTCGATGCCAAGATTCTCACCATGCAGAACGGCATGGCGCTCGACACGTTCACGGTGCAGGACCAGGCCGGCGGCGCCTTCGACCAGCCGGAGCGCCTCGCGCGGCTGGCGGCCACGCTCGAAGGCGTGCTGTCGGGTGCGATCAAGGCGCATGTGGAGCTGGCGCGGCCGCAGCCGATCCCGGCGCGGACGCGCACGCTGGCGGTGCCGCCGCGCGTCATCGTCAACAACAATGCAAGCCGTACCCACACTGTGATCGAAGTGAACGGCCGCGATCGACCGGGCCTGCTGTTCCAGGTGACGCGCGCGCTGACGGCGCTCAACCTGCAGATCTCGAGCGCCAAGATCTCGACCTACGGCGAAAAGGTGGTCGACGTCTTCTACGTGAAGGATCTTTTCGGCCACAAGATCGAGGACGAGGCGCGGCTCAAGACCATCCGCGAAGGCCTGCTCGGCGCGCTGGCCGAGGAGCCGGCGCAGAATCCGACGGTCGCTGCCGAATAGCGCGGCTCAGGCCGTGCCGCGGTGGAAGTCGATGGTCGGCGCCAGGGCGATGATCGCAATCGCGGCAATCGCCGCGGGCACGAAGGCAAATCCCGGCCAGCTGCTCGCGTCCCAGGCGAAGCCGGCCAGAATCGGAAACACCACGGCCGTCGGATAGGAGATGGTGAACATCGCGGCGATGACGCGATGCACGTCCTCGGGCCGCGCCAGCAAGGGCGGCAGCGCCAGCATCAGCACCAGCAGCGCCGAATTGGCGCTGCCGAGAACGCCCGACCACACCACGATCCATACACCGGACGTGAACGTGAGACCGGCGGCGCTCGCCAGCACCAGTGCCGCCAGCACGATATAGGCGGCGTGCCGCCGCACCAGCTTCTCGGCCAGCGCCAGCATGGCGAACGACAGCGGCAGTTGGCAGAAATTGAGCGAGGTCAGCGCGGCGCTGATCCAGCGTCCGTCGCCGGTGGCGCGCAGATAGTCGGGCAGGAAGGTGTTGGTGGCGAAATAGGCGGTGTTGACGCCGCCCATCATGAAGGCGAGGCGCCAGATCAGCGGATTCTTCCAGTCGGGCCACCAGCGCCGCCGCGGCCCGAGGCGCGGATGCACGTCGCGCGGCGCCAGTACCAGGACAAGCAAACCGGTCAACAGCACCGGCACGCTCCAGACCACGAAGCTCCAGCGCCAGCTGCCGACCAGCGGCACCACGAACGGCAGCGTGAGCGCGACCGGCAGCGTCTCGCCGATCAGCAAGCCGTTGGTATAGACCGCGGTGGCGAAGCCGATGCGGTTCGGGCACCAGGCGCGCACCAGCGGCGGCAACGCCGGCTGCATGATGGCAATGCCGGCGCTCATGGCGACGGTGGAAAGATAGAGGGTGGCGACGCTGTCGGCGGCGCCGCGCGCGGCCGAAGCCAGCGCCGCCAACACCAATCCTCCGACGAGCGTCGGTACCGCGCCGGTCCGCGCGATCAGGAGCGAGCCCGGCACCGCGGCGAAGGCGAACAGCAGCGACGGCAACGCCCCGAGCGTGCCGATCTCGGTCTCGCTCATGTGCAGCTCGCCGTGAATCAGCGGAATGACCGGCGGCACGGCCAGCACCGTGAGGCGCAGCCCGATACCGGCCAGCCACAGGATCGCGAGCGGAAGCAGGAGTTTTCGGGGCACGGGTTGAGCGCGGCGCTAAACGGTTGGCAAGGCGACCGGTTTAAACGAACCCTAGGGCGCCGTCGACCCGCGTCAGGTGTCGATCTGCAATGCCGCAAGCGCAGGCGGCGCGTTCCAATTCGCCGCCAGCTGCCGATACGCGAAGGCGTAGAAGGTGACGCTGAACGCGCTGACGACCAGTTGGATAACCCCCTGGGCGGCGCCCAGCGCCAGGCGGCTGCCGAAGCTCAGCTGGGCAATCCAGTCGTTGAACGACAGATCGCCGTGCGTCGCAACGAAGACCAGAAGCCCGCCGGCGCCGCCGATCAGCCCGGCGACGATCACCGCCGGAACGATCATCAAAAGATCGCCGAAGAACAATCGCCAGCTGTTGCCGCGGCCGCGCCGCCAGGCGGCACGGATTGCTTTCGCCGGGTCGTCGGTCGCGATGGCCGGACCCAGCAGGTAAAGCCGGCAGGCGACGACGATCAGCGCGACGATCGCGGCGGCGGCGAACAGGGAAAAAATCGCGATCCCCACCGGTCCGCCGAAGTGAAACGCGAGGAAGCCGATCAGTGCGATGACGGCCGCGATCGGCAGCAACATCAGGAACAGCAATAGGCCGACGCCAAGCATCCGCCAATGACGCCGGCGGAATTGCAGCGCCGCCGTCCACGAGTGCTCGTCGAGCAGGATCGCGCGCAGCAAGGCGACGTGCCAGGCGACGCTGGCGCCGATCAGCAGGATCGCGATGGCGAAGGCGACGGCGCGCAACGATGGCGTCAGCGACTCGGCGCGGCGCAGCGCCACGTCGACCGCATTGAGGACGAGATAGAGCCACCCGGTGCGCAGGACCATCAACGGATGGCTGGCGATAAAGCGATAGGCGCCGTTGACCGTGTCCCAGAATGCCAGCTTGACCACCGGCTTCTCCCCCCGGAAAAACCACCCCGCACAACGATAGCACGTGAACGAGAATTTATTCGGTCAGATCGCCGAAGAACTCTTTGACCTTGGCGAAGAAGCCTTCGGTTTCCGGCTGGGTCTTGCGCGCGTCGCCGGCGGCGTCGAATTCCTTGAGCAGCTCCTGCTGCCGCTTCGACAGA
>JAGWIH010000253.1 GCA_028866355.1 Alphaproteobacteria bacterium | reverse complement strand
GCGGGTGCCGGGCGCAAATTCGCCGAAGCTGTCGGAATAGGCGTAGGCGACCTTGCCTTTGGCGCGGAACGCCTCGATCGCGTCGCGCAGCTCCTGCGCCTGGGCGAAGCCTATATCGCGGCCGCCGATACGCAGCAGGAGTCCTTTGACGCGCGGATCGCGTCCGGCCTTGTCGAGCGCGTCGACAACGTCGCGCAGGCTGCTTTGCTGCGGTTGCAGCAGCGCCAGCAAGCCGCGGTTGCGCGGCGCGTCGGGTAGATTGCCGTCAACGTCGAGCGTCAGGATCGCCGCCGCTGGCACGCCGGGTTGGCGCACTTTCGCCCAGATGACCACGCCGACGGTGCTCAGCATGCCGAGCAAGGTCACCGCGCCGATCACGGCCAGCAATCCGACGATAAAACGGCGCACGCGGCCTCCCGGCAGATCCGAACCGCGCCACTTTGCTCCGAAAGGGGGCGGCCATCAATCGCGCCGGCGGCCCTCCGCCGCGGCACAATAGCGCCGCCACACCGTCCGATAGGCGTCCTCGACCGAAGCCGCATACCGGCGCGCGTCGCCTATTGTTGAATGTGCAAGGCGATCGGGCAGCGCGGCGCGCAGCTTTTCGAGCGCGCCGAGATCGCGTGCCACCGCGACGGCCGTCGCGGCATAACTGGCCGCATCGGTGGCGATGAATTGCTTGAGATCGAGCGCCGCTAGGCAGCTTGCAGCCAGCCGCGACGGGATGGTGCGGCCGGTACGGGTGATCACCGGCACTCCCATGGCGAGCGCGTCGAACGTCGTCATGCCGCCGCCGTGCGGAAACGGATCGAGCGCCAGATCGAGCCTGCGATAGGCGGCGAAATGCTCGGCGCGTCCGGTCTGGCCGAGGAACGTCACGCGTTCGACCGGCATACCGGCGCGTGCAAATTCGCCGCGCAATGAATCCTGCTCGGCCGGATCGCCGAACTGTTTCGCCTTGAGCACCAGCCGCGCGTCGGGCAGCACGCGCAGGATCGCGCTCCACTCCCGCAAGACGCCGGCGGTAATTTTGGCGCGCCGATTGAACGAGCCGAACGTCACGAAGCCGTTGGCACGCGCCGGCAGCGGCCCCGGTGCCGGCAGCTTCTCGGGCGTCCAGTAGCCGAGCGCGCCCGGTAGATCGATGATCGTCTCCGCAAAAAGGTTCCGTTCATCCGCCGGGATCAGCACTGGATCGGCGAGCAGATAGTCCATCGTCTTGAGGCCGGTGCCGGTCGGTTCGCCCCATGCGGTGATCTGGATCGGCGCCGGCTTGCGCGCGAACACCAGCAGACGATGACTGCTCATGTGGCCGACCAGATCGACCAAGATGTCGATACGATCGCTGGCGATGCGCTCGGCCAGCGCGGCATCGCCGAGATCGGCGGTATCGCGCCAATGCTGCGCCGTACGGCGGAAGATCGCGGTCAGCTCGTCCGCCTGCCGTGTGTCGGAATAGCAGAAGACTTCAACCTTCGCCGGATCGTGATGCGTCAGCACTCCGCCGAAAGCATAGCTCGCGGCATAGGCGCGGAAATGCGCGCTGACATAACCGATGCGCAGCCGGCGTTCGGGATCGCGATCCGCCGCTTGCGGCGCGACAGCGGGCGCCAACGCATCGGTATGGCGCGCGGCCCAGCGCCGCCGCTCCGCCTGATGCTCGGCGATGCCGAGGCTGGCGTCGAAGTTCAGGTTGAAGATCAGGTTGGAATGCGCTTCGGCGCTCGCGGGCCCGAGCTCGAGCGCGCGATGATTGGCGGCGACGGCCTCGTCGAGGTTCCCCATTTCCGTGAGCATGCCGGCAAGATTGTCGTAAGCCGCGGCGCTGTCCGGCCGTAGCTCGATCGCGCGGCGGAAGCAGGCGACGGCGGCCTGTGCCTGGCCTTGGCGGCGCAACACCGTGCCGAGATTCATGTGCGCGTCGGCCAGATCGGGTTGAAGCGCGATGGCGCGCCGGTAGGCATCGATCGAAGCTGCGTCGTTTTGCGCCAGCAGCGCGTTGCCGAGATTGAAATGCGCCATCGCCAAATTCGGCTCGATTTCTATTGCGCGCCGGAAGCATTCGACGGCCCCGATGCTGTCGCCGCGTTTGAGCAGCGCATTGCCGAGATTGACGTGGGCATCGGCATAACGCGGCGCCAGCGCCAACGCCTCGCGGAACGCCGCGACCGCCTCGCTGCCGCGGCCGCGCGCCGCTTGCACCACGCCCAAGGCGTTATGGAACAGCGGATTGCGGCGGTTGCGCTTGAGCGCGGCGCGGATGCGCTCGATGGCTTCGTCGTTGTTGCCGCGCCGTTGCGCGATCAGGCCGAGCAGGAACAGCGCGTCGGGCTGCGCCGCGTCTTTTTCCAGCATGGCGCGGCATGCGGCTTCGGCATCGTCCAGGCGGCCGGCTTCGAAATGATCGATCGCGGCGCCGAACGCGGGATTCATCGGCGCGGAGCCGACGCGCCGCCGGCGCTCAGCCGCATTGCGCGCGGTGGCGCAACAGGTGATCGGCGAGCACCACCGCCATCATCGCTTCGCCGACCGGCACGGCGCGGATGCCGACGCAGGGATCGTGACGGCCCTTGGTGCTGATTTCGACGTCCTTGCCGAAGCGGTCGACGCCTTTGAGCGGTTTCAGGATCGAGCTCGTCGGCTTGACCGCGAAGCGCGCGACGACGTCCTGGCCGGTCGAGATTCCGCCCAAGATGCCGCCGGCTTGGTTCGACAGGAACGTCACCTTGCCGCCTTTCATGCGCATTTCATCGGCGTTCTGCTCGCCCGACAGCGAAGCCGCCGCCATGCCGGCGCCGATCTCGACGCCTTTGACGGCGTTGATGCTCATCATCGCCTTGGCCAAATCGGCGTCGAGCTTGTCGTAGATTGGCTCGCCCAGGCCGGCGGGCACGCCGCTGGCGTGGATTTCGATGATCGCGCCGGCGCTCGATCCCGCCTTGCGCGTCTCGTCCAAAAAGCTTTCCCATTTCGCCACGATCTGCGCGTCGGGTGAAAAGAACGGATTGGCCGCGACCGCCTTCCAGTCCCAGCGCTTGCGGTCGATCGCATGCGGTCCGATCTGGATGAGCGCGCCGCGCACGCTGATTCCGTCGCCCAGGATCTTGCGCGCCACCGCGCCGGCGGCGACGCGCGCCGCCGTCTCGCGCGCCGAGGCGCGGCCGCCGCCGCGATAGTCGCGGATGCCGTATTTCGTCCAATAGGTGTAATCGGCGTGGCCGGGGCGGAACTGGTCCTTGATCGCGTCGTAATCCTTGGAGCGCGCGTCCTCGTTGGCGATCAGCAACGAGATCGGCGCGCCGGTGGTCTGGCCCTCGAATACGCCCGACAGGATCTGGACGCGGTCGCTTTCCTGGCGTTGCGTCGTGAAGCGCGACGACCCCGGCCGCCGCTTGTCGAGCCACGGCTGGATGTCGCCTTCGGACAGCTTAATGCGCGGCGGCACGCCCTCGACGACGCAGCCGATCGCCGGGCCGTGGCTTTCGCCCCAGGTCGTGAAGCGGAAGATGGTGCCGAA
>JAGWIH010000252.1 GCA_028866355.1 Alphaproteobacteria bacterium | reverse complement strand
GACGCCGCCGAGCCGAGATGGAGAACTCGGACCGAATAGGTTGGCATGAAGACAAACAAGACATAAAAAGCGGCCGTTCCGCCCACGACGAGCCCTAGGCCGATCAACACATTGTATTTGCACGTCGCCATCACACGGATGACAGATCTACTCCCGCCGCGACGCGACTGCTCTTCGAGAAATTCTGGCGTTTCCGAAAGTTTAAATCGGATATAGATGCCGATCGGCCCAACCACTGAGCCGAGAAGAAACGGCAGGCGCCATCCCCACGATTCTAATTGGCGGGGATCGAGGTAATGCATCACGAACATTCCGACAACGCCCGAAAGCATGATCGCTGCCCCCTGCCCTGAAAATTGCCACGAGCCGTAGAGTCCACGGCTTTCCGGTGGCGCATGTTCAACAAGGAAAGCCGTCGCACTACCAAACACGCCACCAGCGGAGAGGCCCTGCAAAATTCGAGCGACGACGATGAGCGACGGCGCGGCGATGCCAATCATCCGATACGTCGGGGCGAAGGCAATCATTGCGCTTGCAACGGACATCAAACAGATAACGAAGACGAGCAATTCCTTCCGGCCATACCGGTCAGCGTAATGCCCGAGCAGGATGCCACCGACGGGCCGAACGACATAGGACACCGCAAAAAGCCCGAAGGTGGCCAGCAACGGGGCCCAGCCGGTCTCGGGTGGAAAGAAGAGCTTTGAGATGGTTACGGCAACATAGCCATAGATGGCGAAATCGTACCACTCGAGCGCATTGCCGACGGCCACGGCAACGATGTGCCGAACGTTCGGGCTTTCAGCGATCATGCGGGCCCTGTCGGTAGGCGGTCGCGGCCAGGCACGAGAATCCCGACACGGCGAGCCCGGTCCGGTGCATCATGCGGCAATGAAGCGTGAGACAATCGCATCGATGTTCGGCTAAATATCGGCATCCGACTTGCGGCTCAACCGAAATAACCGGCGATGGCAATCCAAAGCAGCCTGAAAGCAACCGGTGCGTGCAGCGCGCCGCGACATGCGCGGGCTCATCGCATAGACGGGGCCTGAACGATGGTCGCAAGAACATCGACGGCACCGGGCGAATCGCCAGCCATTGTCGAGATTCCCGACAAGGATTTGCCGCTGCGCAATGATATCCGGCTCTTGGGCCGGATTCTCGGCGAAACGCTGCGCGCTCAGGAGGGTGAGGCGATTTTCGAGATCGTTGAGCGCATCCGGCGTTCATCGATCCGTTTTCATCGCGACGCGGACGAAGCCGCCCGTGGCGAGCTTGAAACGACCTTGAACCGGCTCACCCGCGACGAGACCACGCGCGTGATCCGCTCGTTCACCTATTTCTCGCATCTCGCCAATCTCGCTGAGGATCAGCACCACATCCGGCGGACACGCGCGCACGCGATGGTCGCTTCGGCGCCGCGCGAAGGTACGGTCGGGCGCGCTGTCGCCGCCGTGCGCGAATCCGATCGATCGCCGGCGGTTTTGCGCGCGTTCTTCGAGCGGGCGCTGATCTGCCCGGTGCTCACCGCGCATCCGACCGAGGTACGGCGCCGCAGCACACTCGACTGCGAGCGGGAAATCGCCACGCTGCTCGACGAGCGCGATCGCGTCGCGCTCACGCCCGAGGAACTGGCCGTCAACGAAGAGGCGCTGCGTCGGGCCGTGCTCACTCTATGGCAGACGGCGTTGCTGCGCCGCAGTCGGCTGGCGGTGATCGACGAAGTCGCCAATGGCATCGCCTACTACGACTACACCTTCCTGCACGAGCTGCCGCGCCTCTATGCGACCTTCGAGGATCTGCTCGCCGACGCGATTTCAGGGCCATTGCCGTCGTTCCTGCGGATGGGCAGCTGGATCGGCGGCGACCGCGACGGCAATCCGTTCGTCACGGCCGACGTGCTGCGCCAGGCCGTTCTGATGCAGAGCGACCGGGCATTGGAGTTCTATCTCGACGAATTGCACGCGCTCGGCCGGGAATTGTCGCTGCACGCTCTCTTGGTCCACACGACGGCCGAACTTGATCGGCTCGCCGCGCGCTCGCCAGATCATTCGGCGCATCGCGCCAGCGAGCCTTATCGCCGCGCCATTTCGGGGATCTACGCGCGCGTCGCCGCGACCGCCCGGACGCTCAATGACGCCGAAGTGCATCGCCTTCCGGTTGGCGAGGCCCCACCTTATGGCAATGCCGACGAGTTCGCCGCCGATCTCGGTGTGATCCATGAATCGCTGGTCGCCAATGGCTCGGCGATGCTGGCGCGCGGCCGGCTGCGCGATCTGCGGCGCGCGCTCGACGTGTTCGGATTCCATCTTGCGGCGCTCGATCTGCGCCAGAATGCCAACGTGCACGAACGCGTCGTCGCCGAGCTGCTCGAAGCCGCGGCGCCGGGAACCGGTTATCGTGGCCTCAACGAGGACGAAAGGATCGCCCTATTGACCGCCGAGCTCGCGACCGCGCGGCCGCTGGTATCGCCTTCGGTTGCGTATTCCGAGGAAACCGCTTCCGAGCTCGGCGTCTTGCGCGCGGCGGCCGAGGCGCAGCGGCGCTACGGCACGGGCGCGATCGCCAACTACGTCATCTCCATGGCGAACGGCGTTTCGGACGTTCTCGAGGTCGTTCTGCTGCTGCGCGAGGTTGGTCTCTATCGGCCGCAACCGCACGAGATCGACCTCGACATCGTGCCGCTGTTCGAAACCATCGACGATCTGCGCCGGTGCGGCCATATCGTTGATCGCCTTTTGGCGCTGCCCCTTTATCGACGCCTCATTGACAGCCGCGGCGGCGTGCAAGAGGTCATGCTCGGCTATTCCGACAGCAACAAGGACGGCGGTTACCTCACTTCCGGCTGGGAGCTTTGGAAGGCCGAAACCACGCTGGTTGAATCATGTCACCGTCACGGTGTGCGCCTGCGGCTGTTCCACGGCCGCGGCGGCACCGTTGGCCGCGGCGGCGGCCCCAGCTACCAGGCGATCCTGGCGCAGCCATCCGGCGCGGTGGACGGCGCCATCCGCATCACGGAACAAGGCGAAGTCATCGCCGCGAAATACTCCAATCCCGAGGTCGGCCGTCGCAATCTCGAGGCGCTCGCTGCCGCAACCATCGAGGCGAGCTTGCTATCGAACGCCGCACCGCCGCCGCCGGCCTTCATCGCCGCGATGGAGAAATTGTCGGCATCGGCCTATCGCGCCTATCGCGGCCTGGTTTACGAGACACCCGGCTTCGAGGATTATTTTTGGGAAGCGACGGTCATCGGCGAGATCGTCCATCTCAACCTGGGCAGCCGACCGGCATCGCGCCGTCCATCGCGCCGTATCGCCGATTTGCGCGCGATACCCTGGGTTTTCAGCTGGGCGCAATGCCGCCTCATGCTGCCGGGCTGGTATGGCTTCGGTTCGGCGGTGCGTGCGTGGCTTGCCGAGCACCCGGCGGACGGCATGGCGACGCTGCGGGCGATGTATCGCGAATGGCCGTTCTTCGCCGCACTGCTGTCCAACATGGACATGGTTCTGGCCAAAAG
>JAGWIH010000251.1 GCA_028866355.1 Alphaproteobacteria bacterium | reverse complement strand
CCTCCGCCGGTCGGCGGCCGATCTGCTGGCCTATGCCGAAATCAATCTGGCTCGGTTGTCGGTCATCTGGCCCGAACTGGCTGCGATTCCCCGGCCAATTGCCGCGCAGCTCGAGATCGACGGCCGCTATTCCGGCTATCTCGAGCGCCAGGCCGAGGAAATCGCCGCCTTCCGGCGCGACGAAGCGCTCAAGCTGCCGTCCGATCTGGACTATGACGCCATCGGTTCGCTGTCGGCAGAAATCCGCCTCAAGCTGCGGGCTAGCCGGCCGGAAACCCTCGGCGCCGCGGCGCGTGTTTCGGGCGTAACACCGGCGGCGCTGGTGGCGCTGTTGCGCCATGTACGCCGGCCGGCGGCATGATGCTGCAAGTCAACGATCGCCCGGTTTCGACCCGCCTGACGGCCGAGGGCTTTGCCAAGCTTGCGACTGTTTCACGTGAAATGCTGGACCGGCTCCAGGCCTATGTCGCATTGCTGACGGCGTGGAATCGCCGGATCAATTTGGTCGGAGCCAACACCATCGGCGATGTTTGGCGCCGGCACATTCTCGATTCGGCGCAGCTGATGCCCTTGCTGCCGGACGGGACGCGTGTCGTGGTCGATGTCGGCAGCGGGGCCGGACTGCCCGGTCTCGTGTTGGCGATGCTCGGCGTGCCCGAAATGCACTTGGTCGAAAGCGACCAGCGCAAGGCGGCGTTTTTGCGCGAGGCGCAGCGCGTCACCGGTACGGCGGTCACCGTCCACGGCCAGCGGGCCGAACGCATGGCGCCGATTGCCGCGGATGCCATCGTGGCGCGGGCCGTGGCGCCTGTGGATAATCTACTACTAATGGTGGACAAATTCCGTAAACCCCACACTATATGCTTATTTTTGAAGGGTAAGGGGGTCGAAGAGGAATTGACCCACTTGCCACTGGCGCTGAAGATGAAAGCGCAGATTCTGCCGAGCCGGAGCGACCCCACCGGCCGCATCCTGCGTCTCGAAGGGCCTTGATGGAACCGATGGCGCAAACCGCAGAGCGGATTCCGGCTGCCGGGCCGGCGGCCCCGGCGCGCGTCATCGCCATTGCCAATCAAAAGGGCGGCGTCGGCAAAACCACCACCGCGATCAACCTCGCCACCGCCCTGGCGGCGGCCGGCGAATCCGTGCTGCTGGTCGATTTCGATCCGCAGGGCAATGCCTCGACCGGTCTCGGCATTTCCCGGCAGGCCCGGACCGTGACGAGCTACGACGTGCTGCTGGGCGCGCGCGAGCTCGGCGCCGCCGTGGTGCAGACCGCGGTGCCGCGGCTCGCCATCGTGCCGGCGTCGGTCGACTTGTCGGGCGCCGAGCTCGAGCTGGTCGATGCCGAGCGCCGCGAGTATCGCCTGCGCGACGCGCTCGCCGGCAAGCTGGGTTCGTTCCGGTACGTGCTGATCGATTGTCCGCCGTCGCTCGGCCTGCTCACGCTCAACGCGCTGGTCGCGGCGCACGCCGTGCTGGTGCCGCTGCAATGCGAGTTCTACGCGCTCGAAGGCCTATCGCATCTGGTCAAGACGATCGAGCGCGTCAAAGGCAAACTCAACCCCGCGCTCGAGATCCAGGGCGTGGTGCTGACCATGTTCGACAAGCGCAACAATCTCTCCGACTTGGTCGCGGCCGACGTTCGCGGACATTTTGGCGCGAAAGTCTACGAGACCGTGATCCCGCGCAACGTGCGCATCTCCGAAGCGCCGTCGCACGGCAAGCCGGTGCTGCTCTACGATTTCCGCTGCCCCGGCGCGCAAGCCTATGTCCATCTGGCGGGCGAGGTGCTCAAGCGCGAACGCTCGCTGATCGAGCGCATCGCGTCATGATCGAGAAACGCGGATTGGGCCGTGGCCTGTCGGCCTTGCTCGGCGAAGACGCGTCGGCGCCGGAACGCGACACGGCGGCGCCGGCCAAAGGCACGCGGACCGTGCCGATCGACCAAGTCTATCCGGGCTGGTTCCAGCCGCGCCGCAATTTCGACGAGACCGAGTTGAGCGCGCTGGTCGAAAGCATCGTGGCGCAAGGCATCCTCCAGCCGCTGCTGGTGCGGCCGCATCCGAAATTCGCCGGCGCCTTCGAGATCCTTGCCGGCGAACGCCGTTGGCGCGCGGCGCAGCGCGCGCATCTGCACGAAGTGCCGGTGCTGGTGAAGGAGATCGGCGACCGCGAGGCGCTCGAGATCGCGCTGGTCGAAAACATCCAGCGCAGCGATCTCAACGCCATCGAGGAGGCGCAAGGCTTTAAGCGCCTGATCGACGAATTCGGCCATACCCAGGAGGCGCTGGCGACCGCGCTCGGCAAAAGCCGCAGCCACATCGCCAATCTTTTGCGGCTGCTGATGCTGCCGCAGGAGATCAAGGACATGGTCGCCGACGGAAGGCTAAGCATGGGTCACGCGCGCGCACTGGTCGGGCTCGATGCGGAAAAGGCGCTGGCGTTGGCGCAGACCATCGTGCGCGACGGCTTGAGCGTGCGCGAGACCGAACGCGCCGCGAAGCCGCCGGAAGAAACCCAGTTCGTCACGCACAAGCCGCGCGGCGGCCGCCGGCGCGATGCCAACATCGTCGCGCTCGAGCGCGAGCTGTCTGAGGCCTTGGGCCTCAAGGTGGCGATCGCTTTCGACGGCAAGCGCGGCGCGCTCACCATCCGTTACGCGTCGCTCGATCAGCTCGACGACGTGCTCAACAAGCTCCGCGCCAAGCCCTGACGCGATGGCCGCGAAGACGCCTATCGCCGTTTTCGCCGTTTCCGTCACGCCCAACGCGAAGCCATCGGCCTATCCGGAACCGTTCTATTCGCGCGTGCTCGGACGCCAGAAGCGCGCGCTCGGCGACGTCTTCGGCCTCAAGAATTTCGGCGTCAACCTGACGCGGCTCGCACCCGGCGCGATCTCGGCGCTACGGCACGCGCACTCGGCGCAGGATGAATTCATCTACATCGTCGAAGGCGAGCCGGTGCTGGTGACCGACGCCGGCGAAACGCCGCTCAAGCCGGGCATGTGTGCGGGCTTCAAGGCGGCTTCGGGCGACGCGCACCAGCTGGTCAATCGCACGGCGCGCGACGTGATCTATCTCGAAGTCGGCGACCGCGTTGTTCCGGATGACGTCGCCTATCCCGACGACGACATTCGCGGCACGCATGACGCCGCCGGCAAACGGATCTTCCTGCACAAGGACGGCCGACCGTTTGACTGAGACGCGTGCGGCCGTTTCAGGCGGCCTTCGTCATCATCTTCTTGCGGGCATCTTCGAGCGACAACTTGGCGACGCCGACGATATGCGACGCCTCAGGATGTTGCTTGGCCGTCAGCCATTCCTCGATGAAGTCCAACCAGTCCACCACCAAATCGATTTCCGACATGTCCATAGGCAACTTCCCCCCGAACGATTGCGCTCTCCGGGTGCGTGCGCCAGCTATGCCCTGGGATATCTATCCTGCCACAGATTGGCCTCACGCGATCAAATGATCGCCGTCGGCGTCAGGATGCGCGTTGCGATCCCGCCTGCATGGCGCC
>JAGWIH010000013.1 GCA_028866355.1 Alphaproteobacteria bacterium | reverse complement strand
CGAGACCCATTCGCTCGAGATCGCCATCACGCACACCGAGGTCGAGGCGCTGCTGCTCGAGTGCAATCTGATCAAGCGCTTGATGCCGCGCTACAACGTGCTCCTGCGCGACGACAAATCGTTCCCGTACATCCACCTCACGGGTGGCCATCCATTCCCGCAATTGACCAAGCATCGCGGCGCGCGCAGCGATGAAGGCGATTATTTCGGGCCCTTCGCCTCCGCCGGCGCGGTCAATCGCACGCTCATCGCGCTGCAGCGCGCTTTCCTGCTGCGGTCGTGCGCCGACAGCGTGTTCTCAGCGCGCACGCGGCCGTGCTTGCTCTACCAGATCAAGCGTTGCAGCGCGCCGTGCACCGGGCGCATCGACCACGACGGCTATGCGCGGCTGGTCGCCGAGGCGCGCGGCTTCCTGTCGGGCCGCAGCCAAGAGATTCAGATGCGGCTGGCAAAGCACATGCAGGAGCTTTCCGGCCGGCGCGAATACGAAAGCGCGGCGCTCGTCCGCGACCGCATCCGGGCATTGACCCAGGTGCAGGGCCGGCAGGACATCAATCTCGACGGCCTGGGCGATGCCGATGTCGTCGCTCTGCACCAGGCCGGCGGCAATAGCTCGATCCAGGTGTTCTTTTTCCGCGGCGGCCAGAACTGGGGCAATCGCGCCTATTTCCCCGCACATGCGCGCGATCTCGAATCCTCCGACGTGATGGGCGCATTCCTCGGGCAGTTCTACGACAACAAGCCGCCGCCGCCGCAGATCCTGGTCAGCCACCGGCCGAACGAGGCATTGTTGCTCGCCGAGGCGTTGGGCGCGCGCGCCGGACGCCGCATTGAGATCATCGCGCCCGAACGCGGCGACAAGCGCAAGCTGGTCCAGCACGCGCTATTGAACGCGCGCGAAGCGCTCGGCCGTCGGCTGGCCGAAAGCACCGCGCAACGTCGCCTGCTCGACGGCGTCGCGGAAACCTTCGGGCTCGTGGCGCCGCCGCAACGCATCGAGGTATACGACAACAGCCACATCCAAGGCGCGCACGCGGTCGGCGCGATGATCGTCGCCGGGCCGGAGGGTTTCATCAAGAACGCCTATCGTAAATTCAATATCCGCGAGCCGGCGGCACGCGGCGACGATTACGCCATGATGCGCGAGGTGCTTGGCCGCCGCTTTGCCCGCGCCTTGAAGGAGAACCCCGACCGCAGCAGCCTGCCCGACCTCGTGCTGATCGACGGCGGGCAAGGCCAAATCGCCATCGCGTGCCAGGTGTTGGTGGATCTGGGCGTCAACGACGTACCCGTTGTCGGCGTCGCCAAGGGCCCCGACCGCAACGCCGGCCGCGAACGCTTCTTCCGCACCGGCAAACCACCCTTGAGCCTCGACCCCAAGGACCCGGTCCTTTATTTCCTTCAGCGGTTACGCGACGAGGCCCACCGTTTCGCCATCGGTGCCCATCGCAGCAAGCGGTCGCGGGCCATCGGCGTGTCGCCGCTCGACGAGATCGCCGGCATCGGGGCCGCGCGCAAGCGCGCGCTACTGCACCATTTCGGGTCGGCGCGTGCCGTCGCGACCGCGGGCCTTACCGACCTCGAGCGCGTTGCCGGCATCAGTAAAATCGTCGCAAAAAAGATTTATGATCATTTCCATGCCGAGGGCTAAACTTGCAGCCCAACGCTGCCGGGAACGTTGAGTCGAATGCCGGCTGACCTGCTCGGAATGCCATGCTGACGACGCTGCCCAACCTGTTGACGCTATCGCGGATCGTCGCCATCCCGCTGGTGATCGCAACGTTCTACATGGCATCGCCCGACGGGCCTTGGCTCGGTTGCGTCATTTTCAGCCTGGCGGCAGTAACCGATTGGCTCGACGGCCGACTGGCCCGGATGTGGCACCAGCAATCGGACCTCGGCCGCTTCCTCGACCCGGTCGCCGACAAACTTCTCGTTGCGACGACGTTGTTCATGCTCGCCGCCTACGACCGACTGTCGGTGGCGAGCATCCTTCCTGCGCTCGTCATCCTGATGCGCGAGATCATGGTCTCGGGCCTGCGCGAGCATCTTGCCGGCCTGCGTGTCGGCATGCCGGTGTCGAGGCTCGCCAAATGGAAGACCTTCATCCAGATGCTAGCGATCGGGTTCCTGTTGGTCGGCGACGCCGGTCCGGCGGCGCTGCATGTCCGTGCGGTCGGTGAATTCCTGCTGTGGATCGCCGCGGTGCTGACGGTGAAGACCGGCTACGACTATCTGCGCGCCGGGTTGAGCCATATCAACCGTCCGGCGCCGCAACACACGCCGATGAAAACGGCCAAGCCGAGCGCGACGTGAGCAAGCCGGCGATGCGGGTCTTCGGCCTTGCCGGGTGGAGCGGCAGTGGCAAGACGACGTTGCTGACGCGGCTGTTGCCGGCGCTGATCGGCCGCGGATTGCGTGTCTCGACTGTCAAACACGCCCACCACGAATTCGACATCGACCAGCCGGGCAAGGATTCCTGGCGCCACCGCAAGGAAGGAGCGACCGAGGTGATGGTCGCGTCGTCGCAGCGTTGGGCGCTGATGCACGAGCATCGCGGCGCGCCGGAACCGAAGCTCGACACCCTGCTGCGCCAGATGACGCCGGTCGATCTGGTGCTGGTCGAAGGCTTCAAGGGAGAGGATTTTCCGAAGCTCGAAGTCTATCGCGCGTCGGTTGGCAAACCTTTGATGTACCCCAACCAGGCGAACATCGTCGCGGTCGCGAGCGATCAGAAGCTGGCGGGTTGCCCGCTGCCCCAGTTCAACATTGATGATGTCGACGGTATCACCGGATTCATCCTGGAACGCTGTCGCATCGAACCGCTGCTCCATGGCGCAACTGACCGATGATTGCTTCGCCTTCGGCGGGCAGCTGATGTCCGCCGGCGAGGCGCTGAAGATCCTCAAAGCCAACGTCCACGCCGTCGCCGAGACTGAATCGGTCCGGTTGAACGAGGCGCGCGGCCGTATCCTCGCCGAGCCGGTGGTGGCGACGCGCGACGTGCCGCCGCACGACAACGCGGCGGTCGACGGCTACGCGGTGAGTTTCGACGCGCTCACGCCCGGCGAGGCGACGACCCTGCCGATCGGCGGCCGCGCCGCGGCCGGTCACCCGCTCGGCCGCACGGTGGCGCCCGGCGAATGCATCCGCATCTTCACCGGCGCGCAGATGCCCGAAGGCGCCGACACGGTGCTGATGCAGGAGGATTGCCGGGTCGCCGACGGCAGGGCGACCCTGCCGACGGGCATCAAGCGGGGCGCCAATCGCCGGTTCGCCGGCGAGGACGTGAAGCGCGGCGCGACCGTGCTGGCCGCAGGCCGGCGCTTGCGGCCGCAGGAGATCGGCCTCGCCGCTTCGCTCGGCCTGACCGCACTGACGGTGCGGCGAAAGCTGCGCGTCGCGATCTTTTCGACCGGCGACGAGGTGCGCGAACCGGGCGGCGACCTGCCACCGGGCGCGATCTTCGATTCCAACCGCTACACCTTGCGCGCGCTGCTCGAAGGTTTGAGCTGTTCGGTGACCGATCTCGGCATTCTGCCCGACAGCCTGGACGCGGTGCGCGACGCGCTCGGCCGCGCGGCCGAGGCGCACGATCTGGTGATGACGTCGGGTGGCGTATCGAGCGGCGAGGAAGATCACGTCAAGGAAGCGGTCGAAGCGCTCGGCAAGCTTCACTTCTGGCGGCTGGCGATCAAGCCAGGCCGGCCGGTGGCGATGGGCCAGATCGGCCGCGTACCGTTCATCGGCCTGCCCGGCAACCCGGTGGCGGTGATGGTGACGTTTCTGCTGCTGGCGCGGCCGCTGGTGCTGTTGCTGTCGGGCGCCGAGGATGCGCCGCCGCGGTTGTTCCGTGTCGTCTCGGGCTTCGCCTACGACAAGAAGGGCAGTCGCACCGAATATCTGCGGGCGCGGCTCAAGCCCGGCGAAACCGGCTGGGTGGCGGAGAAGTTTCCGCGCGACGGCGCCGGCATCCTGACCTCGATGGTGGAATCCGACGGCTTGGTCGAGATTCCCGAGGGGTTAAGCCATGTCGAGCTGGGCGGCACGGTCGATTTCCTGCCGTTCAGCGAGGTCATCGCGTAAGGCTTGCGTCGCCCCGCGCCAACGCCTAAGTCAGCCCCATGCGGCTGCTTTATTTCGCCTGGCTCAAGACCAAGATTGGCAAGACCGAGGAAACCCTCGATCTGCCCGCCGGCATCGCGACGCCCGCGGCGCTGGTCGACTGGCTCAAGACGCGCGGACCTGGATTTGCCGAAGCGTTGAAGGACCGGCGGACGTTGCGCGTCGCGGTCAACCGCCGCCATGTCGGCTGGGATTTCGGGCTCAAGCCGGGCGACGAAGTCGCGCTGTTTCCGCCGGTGACCGGCGGTTGAGGCGCCCATGATCCGCGTCCAGCGCGAGGATTTCGATGTCGGCCGTGAAATCGAGACGCTCACGCGCGGCAAGACGACCATCGGCGGTATCGTCACCTTCGTCGGCACGGTGCGCGACGCCGGCGGCGCCGACGCGATCCGGTCGATGACGCTCGAGCATTATCCCGGCATGACCGAGGAAGAGCTGACGGCGATCGACGCCGAAGCCAACAAACGCTGGAAGCTCGAAGCCTCGTTGATCGTCCACCGCCATGGCAAGCTGTTGCCGGGCGAGCGCATCGTGCTGGTGGTGACGGCGGCGGCGCATCGCGCAGCGGCCTTTGCTGCCAACGCGTTCCTGGTCGACTGGCTCAAGACCAAGGCGCCGTTCTGGAAGCAGGAAGAGACGCCGCAAGGCGCGCGCTGGGTCGAGGCCCAGGACAGCGACGACCAAGCGGCGAAGCGCTGGGCGAAGGGATAGGCGAGCTTCAGGCTGCGGTGGCTTTTTCGGCGGCGCGGACCGAGCGATCGAAATCGTCGATCAACTGCTTGGTCATGGCACCAGGCGTAAACTTGTACTGGCCGATCTCGCGCACCGGCGTGATCTCGGCGGCGCTGCCCGTGAGGAACACTTCCTGCGCCTTGGCAAGTTCGTCCGGCATCATCGCGCGCTCGACCACCTTGATCTGCCGCGCGCGCGCCAGACTGATGACGTGCTGACGGGTGATGCCGTTCAGAAAGCAGTCGGGCGTCGGCGTGTGCAGCGCGCCGTCAATCGCCAGGAAGAGATTGGCGCCGGTTGCCTCGGCGAGCTGGCCGCGCCAGTCGAGCATCAGCGCGTCTTCGTAGCCCTCGGCCTCGGCGGCGTGCTTCGACATGGTGCAGATCATATAGAGGCCGGTCGCCTTGGCATTGGTCGGCGCCGTGTTGGGCGCCGGCCGCGACCATTTTGCCCAGGTCATGCGGATGCCCTTGAGCCGCGCCTCGGGCGCGAAATAGGTGCCCCAGTCCCAGGACGCGACCGCCATGTGGATCTTCGTGGCTTGCGCGGAAACGCCCATTTGCTCCGGCCCGCGCCATGCGATGGGACGGAGGTAGCCGTCCTTGATGTTCTGCGCCTTGACCACCGTCTTGCACGCCGCTTCGATCTGCTCGCGCGTCCATGGAATTTCGAACCCCAGGATTCGGCCGGAATCGATCAGCCGCTGGCAATGCTCGCGCAGCTTGAAGACCGTGCCGCCATAGACATGCGCGCCTTCGAACACCGCGCTCGCGTAATGCAACGCGTGCGTCAGCACGTGGATCTTGGCGTCGCGCCACGGCACCAGTTTGCCATCGAGCCAAATCGAACCGTCGCGATCATCGTAGGGAATGAGGCTGGCTGCCATGGCGGTTTCCTAGTGCGCTCCCGGGCGTTTTCTTCTGGCACGATAGACGATAAAGGCCGCGCCCTGCACCTGCATCGCCCAAGACGATTATGTGCGAATATGACCCTGAGGAAACAGCTCCATACAACCATCCGGGCGCATATAAGTCAACATGCCTGACGTAAAATCTACGGCCAATCCGCCATTCCTGCGTGAGGAAGAGCTGCGCCAGGCCATTGAGCTGCTTTACTACGGTTACCGCGATTTTACCGCCGAGCCCGACGCCATGCTGGCGCGCTATGGTTTCGGCCGCGCCCATCATCGCGTCATCTATTTCGTCGGCCGCCATCCGCAGATGAGCGTCAGCGACCTGCTGGCGATCTTGCGCATCACCAAGCAGAGCCTGTCGCGCGTCCTCAGCCAGCTGGTACGGCAGGGTTTCATCCGACAGTCGCCCGGCAATCGCGATCGCCGCCGCCGGCTGCTCGAGCTGACCGAAAAAGGTGTCGAGCTCGAACGCCAACTGTCCGAGAATCAACGCCAGCGCATTGCGCGTGCCTATCGCGAAGCCGGCGCACCGGCGGTTGACGGATTCCGCAAGGTCATGTTCAGCATCATGTCGAGCGAGGAGGACCGCAAGCGCATCGGCCGGCGCGGCGAAGGCTCCCGGTGAGTGGGCCGTGCGTCGGCGGCGATGAACGCCTATACTGAGGCCATGGACGCCACGGAGCCGCACCTCCTGGTCGTCGACGACGATGCGCGGCTGAGGGATTTGCTGCGCCGCTATCTCACCGACCAGGGCTTTCGCGTCACGACTGCCGGCAACGCCGCCGAGGCGCGCCGCAAGCTCGACAGCATCGCTTTCGATCTGCTGGTGCTCGACGTGATGATGCCGGGCGAGGACGGCTTCGCCCTCACCGCCAGTCTGCGCACATCGAGCCGCATTCCCATCCTGCTACTCACCGCAAAGGCGGAATCCGCTGACCGCATTGGCGGCCTCGAGCGTGGCGCCGACGACTATCTGACCAAGCCGTTCGAGCCGCGCGAGCTGGTGCTGCGTATCCGCAACATTTTGCAGCGCGCCGCGTTTGAAACCGAGCGCCTATCGGTGCTGCGGCTCGGCGAATACCGACTCGATTTGCAGCGCGGCGAATTGCGCCGTGGTGAAGAACCGGTGCGCCTGACCAGCGCGGAGCAATCACTGCTCGCGGCGCTGGCGTCGCGGCCGGGCGAAGCGGTGTCGCGTCAGGCCTTGGCCGAGGCGACCCAGCTCGGCGGCAATCTGCGCGCCGTCGACGTGCAGATGACGCGCCTGCGGCGCAAGATCGAGCGCGACCCGCGCTTCCCGCGCTATCTACAGACAGTTCGAGGAACGGGTTATGTCCTCAAGCCCGATTGAACGTCGCGAGGACGGTATCGAGCCGCTGTCGGACGTCGCAGCGCGGCGCGCGCTCGCCTTCGACAGCCACCGGCGCTGGTTCAAGCGTATGCTGCCGCGCTCGCTTTGGGGTCGGTCGCTGTTGATCCTCATCTTGCCGCTGGTGATGGCGCAGTCGATCGCCACTTGGATCTTCTACGACCGGCATTGGGAGACGGTGGCGCGCCGCCTGTCGACCTCGGTTGCAGCCGATATCGCGTTGACGCTTGATTCGTTGACCCCGACGACGACAGAGAATCAACGCGACGCGGTTTTCCGCGTGGCCGCCGACGATACCGAGATCGCTTACAGCTTCCGTGCCGGCGCGCGTTTGCCCGCCGGCATGCCGGAAACCGGCAATTCGCGCATCGAGGAGACGCTGGCGCACGCCGTCACGCAACGTGTCGGCCTGCCGTTCGTGATCAGCGGCGAAGACGGCGACCGTAACTTCCTGGTATCGGTTCAGACCGACGACGGTATCCTTTTGGCCGTTGTGCCGCGCGATCGCCTGTTCACGCCGACAACCTATATCTTCATCATGTGGATGGTCGGCTCGTCGCTGGTGCTGTTCGCCATCGCCTCGGTGTTCATGCGCAACCAGATCAAGTCGCTGCGGCGTCTGGCGGTTGCGGTCGACGATTTCGGCAAGGGGCGCGAGGTGCCGAACTTTAAGGTCGAGGGCGCGACCGAAGTGCGGCAGACTGGCCTGGCCTTTCTCCGCATGCGCGACCGCATCCAGCGCGCCATCACGCAGCGCACCGAGATGCTGGCCGGCGTGTCGCACGATTTGCGCACGCCGTTGACACGGCTGCGACTGGCGCTCGAACTGCAAAAGGACGACCCGCGCGCCGCCGAACTCAAGGCCGACGTCGCGGCGATGGAGCGCATGATTCAGGGCTATATCGACTTCGCCCGCGGCGAAGGCAGCGAGCAGGCCCGGCCGACCGACTTTGTGGCGTTGATCCGCGCCCTGGTCGCCGGCCTGGGTCAATCCGGCCCGCCAGTGACGGTGGCGCTGCCCGAGGAATGCATGTTGCCGTTGCGGCCAGACGCCATGCATCGCTGTCTTGTCAACCTGATCGCCAACGCCCGGCGTTACGGCAAGCATGTCTGGGTTACGGTCGTCGAAAGCAACGCCCTGGTCGAGGTGCTCGTCGACGACGATGGGCCGGGCGTTCCGCCGGCGGATCGCGAGGCGGTTTTCCGGCCGTTCTTCCGGCTCGATTCCTCGCGCAATCCGGAAACCGGCGGCACCGGCCTGGGTCTCGCGATTGCGCGCGACGTGGTGCGCGTACACGGCGGCGAGATCGCACTCGAAGACTCGCCACATGGCGGCCTTCGTGCGCGTGTGAGGCTGCCGAAATAGCGCATGGAACTGACCTTCATCGGCAGCGGCGACGCCTTCGGCAGTGGCGGCCGGTTCAACACCTGCTTCCTGTTGCGCGGCGCCGATTGCCGCTTTCTCATCGACTGCGGCGCGACGGCGCTGGTCGCGCTGAAACGCGCGACGGTCGATCTCAATGCGCTCGACGGTGTCGTTCTCACGCACCTGCACGGCGACCATTTCGGCGGCTTGCCGTTTCTGCTGCTCGACGCCCAACTGATGAGCAAACGCGCGCGGCCCCTCTTCATCTGGGGACCCGAAGGAACCGAGATACGGTTGGCAGCGCTGCGTGAAGCGCTGTTTCCCGGTTCCTCCAAGGCTGCACTCAAATTCGAGATCGATTTCACCGCACATCAGCCGGGCGTGCGCCGCGCTGGTGATCGATTCGCAGTGACGCCTTATCCGGCCGCGCATTCGGCAGGCGCGCCGTGCTTTGCCGTTCGGATCGAATGCGACGGCAAAATTGTCGCCTATTCGGGCGATACCGCCTGGACTGATTCGTTGATCGATGCGGCGCGCGGCGCCGATTTGTTCGTCTGCGAATGTAGCAGCTTTGAGCGTGATCTGACGGGCCACCTGAGTTGGCGGACGCTGGCGGCGCGGCTACCGTCACTCGGCGCCAAGCGCGTCGTGCTGACGCATATGAATCCCGACATGCTGGCGCAAGCGGCGCAACTCGGCATCGAAACCGCGGCTGACGGTTTGACGCTCCGCGTCTGAAGGCAACGCCGCATAGAAAAAGGGCCGTCCGGGGGTGGGACGGCCCTTTCATATCGCTCCAGCACGGCCTCCACGGAGGAGACGCGCCGGCGCGATTACTTCGTGACGCGCTTCTTGGCCTCGTCGCGAATCTCTTCGAAACCTTGGGCAACGCGCTTGGCGACGACGTCGAAGGCTTCGGTGTTGGCCTTGGCGAGCAGCAACGCCAGCTCGCGGGTATTGGCGAGGCTGCGCTCGAACGTCTGCTTCAACAGCTCGGCCTGTTTGGCGATGCGTTCTTCCGGCGCCGTCGGCTGCACGATTTCGCGCAGCACCGTCGACGCTTCGTCGATCGCCTCGCGGGCGATTTCGGCCTGGCGCCGGGCAACGGCCTGCACGCCTTCGACCGCAAGCTGATTGGCCTGGGTCAGCGCTTCGATGTTCTTGCGCTGGCAGGCGAGCACCGCCTCGACGTCGAAGCCGGGCAACGTGAAGCCGGCAAACGCCTTGCTGAAGTCCGTATCCAGGAAAGTCTGTCGGCTATCCATGTCTGGGTCCTCGGTTGGAGTGAAGCTCTATGCTGCACTGCACAATCCGGAATATGATCCCTCCCCCAAGGGCCGTCAAGGGCCAAAAAGCCAGCCGACACCACTTTTTGCGGCGCAACAATATTTCAACATAAGTTCAATAAAAGCCGGCGCCGCTAAAGGCCCAGAAGCGGCTCGATCAGCGATAGGCGGCGGTCGAGCGCCGCCATGGTCTTACCGAGATCCTGACTTTCATCCCGCAGGAACACAGCAAGAACAGAGGCATAGACCACGAGCAGGATCCGCCGCTTGGCCAGCCCGGCCACGCCCGCGGTCGGCGCGCCGGCGGCCTCCAACATCCACCCCATCGATGCCAACAGCCGTTTCAGGGCGAGCAGCGCGGCGGGATCGCCGAGACTGTCCCAGGCCATCGAGCGGATCGCCTTGCGGTGCGGCTTCATGGCCTCGAACCGCCGCATCAGCCGATCGAACAGCCGATCCTTCGGCTTTTCATCTTTGTCCGCTGCCGGACCCGCGAGCGCAATCCGATCGAAATGCCGGACGCACGCTGCGAGAATGGCGCCACGCGAGCGCAAGTGGCCGTGGAGATCGGCCAGCGACAGCCCGGCCGCGCGGGCGATGTCGCTCAGTGTCGTCCGGCGCCAGCCCTTGCTATCCGCCAGGGCGAGCGCCGCTTCAACCACACGGCTTTCGCCACCGCCTACGGCACTCTGCCGCCGCGGCGCGGTGCGTTTGGAGGCGGTTTTACGGCCTGTCACCATGGCGGCAGCTTAGCCTAAGCCGCGATAGCCGCCAAACTGGGGTTCGAATCCTTATTGTGCCAGTTCGCGCGAACGCCGCGTCGCGGCGGCAACCGCGTCGCGGATCAGCCGGGCAAAACCATTGCCGGCCATCAACACGTCGAGCGCGGCGCGCGTCGTCCCACCCGGGCTGGTCACCGCCTCGCGGAGTTGCGCCGGCCGGTGTTCGGCGACGCGCGCGAGCTCGCCAGCACCGGCGACTGTGGCAATCGCTAACCGATGCGCGAGCGTGGGCGAGAGTCCTTGTGCCTCGGCGGCCGCGGTCAGACATTCGATAAAGAGGAAAACATAAGCCGGCCCGCTGCCCGAAACCGCCGTCACGGCGTCGAGCATGGTTTCGTCGTCGACCCAGGCGATCTCGCCGACCGCACCAAGCAGTTTCCCGCACAAGGTTCGCGCCGCGGGGCTCACCGACGATCCGGCGCAAGCGACCGTGATGCCTCGACCGATGGCGGCGGGTGTGTTCGGCATCGCGCGCACCAGCGCGGCATCCGCTCCGAGATGACGCGCCATGCCGCCGAGCGTTTTGCCGGCGGCAATCGACAGCATCACCGCGCCGGCGTCGGCAAACCGGCGATAGGCCGGCACGACGGCGTCGAAGGCTTGCGGCTTCACGGCGAACACCACCGCCGCCGGCTTGAGTGTACGCGGCAGTTGATCGGGCGTGGCGTAATAATGCGCTCCGCGCGCGCGATGCGCGGGCGACGGTTCGACGACATGGAAAGACCCACCGACGCGTTTGCGGATCCAGCCGGTCAACAGTGCGTTGCCCATCTTGCCGGAACCGACCAGCAGCACCGCCGCCGAACGGGGGCGTCGGCCGCTCACGCCTCGCCGACCGGATCGATCATCGCCGATGCGATCGCCTCGTGCGCCGATTTGCCGCCCCAGACGACGAGCTGGAACGCGGGATAGAAGCGCTCGCATTCGGCCAGCGAGATGTCCACCAGATCCTCGATCTGTTCGACGCTAACGCCGTGCGCGCCGCGCAGCAGCACGCCCTGGCGGAAGGCCGGACTTTTATCGTCGGCGAAATCGAAATGGCCAATCCACAGCCGCTCGTTGACCACCGCCAACAGCTCGTGCGCGGCAGGACGGCGGCCGCGCGGCACCTTGAGCTCGAAGCTGCAGGAATATTGCAGGGCGGTGACCGATGGCTCCCAGACGAAATGCAGACGATAGGAACACCACCGGCCCGCCACCTCGATGACCATTTCGTCGTCGCCCGTGCGGTCATGCGGCCAAGCGTTGGCCTGCACGATTTCCTCGACCAGATCGATGGGATTGGCGCCGGCGACATGGGTTTCGAGCGACAGTGCCGTCATCCGCCCTCCTTGGCGGCGGGGCGGGATTTCGACTAATGGTATGGAGTCTCCCCGCCAACCACTATGGCTAATCTGCCAAATGGTTTCGAGCCGACGCAAGCCTCGAATGACGGAAAACTGTGGAGGACTCGCGCCCTAGCGCGATTTGCCGCGGACACCGGCGCGCCGACGTGCCCCCTTCGACCCCGACTTGCGCGACGCACCGCCAGCCTTCCGGCCTTCGAGCGCATCGAGCCGCGCGCCCAAGGCTTCCTGCTCGCGCCGCGCCTTGGCGGCCATGGCCTGAACCGCCTCGAACTCCTCACGCCGCACCAAATTCATGCGCGAAAGGACCCGATCGACCTGGTCCTTGACCCGGGCCTCGAGCTCGTCGCGCAGGCCGACAAACGCGCCGGCCGCACCTTGCGCGACGCGGGCGAAATCCTCGAATAGGCGGTTGTTGGCTGCCATTCCCGTGTTTCCTTTCCGGTCAACATAAGCAGGCACGCGGCCGGGGAACAGGCTATAACACCGCCCGCAGGAAACCAGCCATGATCGTCGTCACCGGCGGCGCCGGCTTCATCGGGTCGAATCTGGTCGCCGCGCTCGAGGAACGAGCCGCCGGCAATATTGTCGTGTCCGACTTCCTCGGCCAGGAAGAAAAGTGGCGCAACCTGGCCAAGCGCGAACTGGCGGCGGTGATCCCGCCCGACCGGCTGTTCGACTATCTCGACGACCACGCCGCCGAAATCGAGGCGATCTTCCATATGGGCGCCATCTCGGCGACCACCGAGCGCGACGTCGATCTGATCGTCGCCAGCAATTTCGCGCTGTCGCAGCGGCTGTGGGATTGGTGCACCCAACATCAGACGCGGCTGATCTATGCCTCGTCGGCGGCGACCTACGGCGACGGCAGCGCCGGATTCGACGACGACCTCACGCCCGCCGCTTTGGCCAAGCTGCGACCGCTCAACGCCTATGGCTGGTCGAAGCATCTGTTCGACCGCCGCGTCGCGCGCCTCGTCGCCGGCAACGCACCGCGGCCGAAGCAGTGGGCAGGACTCAAGTTCTTCAACGTCTACGGGCCGAACGAGTACCACAAAGGCTCGATGCAGAGCGTCGTCGCGCACATCTATCCGCGCGCCAAGGCCGGCGCGCCGGCGCGGCTGTTCAAGTCGCACAATCCGGCCTATCCCGACGGCGGCCAGAAGCGCGACTTCGTCTATGTGCGCGATTGCATCGCCTTGATGCTGTGGCTCTACGATCATCCGAACGTCAACGGCCTGTTCAACGCCGGCACCGGCAAGGCGCGCAGCTTCGCCGACCTGGCGGCGGCGGTGTATCGCGCGCTCGGCAGCGAGCCGAAGATCGAGTACGTCGACACTCCCGCCGAGATCCGCGACAAGTACCAATACTTCACCGAGGCGCGGATGAACCGCGCGCGCGCCGCCGGCTTTGCCGCGCCGGCGACCGAACTCGAGGACGGCGTCCGGCACTACGTGCAGACCTATCTCGCCGCCGCCGATCCATATCGCTGAGGGCTGCCGTTGTTCATGCTGGCGATTCCGTTTCCTCCGCTCAACCCGATTGCGCTGTCGCTCGGCCCGCTCGTCGTCCGCTGGTACGCCCTCGCCTACATCGCCGGGCTGGTGATCGGTTGGCGTTATTGCATGTGGATCGCGTCGCAGCCGCCGCGTGTTGCGCGGCGCGAGGACGTCGACGATTTCCTGGTGTGGGCGACGCTCGGCGTCATCATCGGCGGCCGCACCGGGTACGTCCTCTTCTATCGGCCGGAATTCTATTTCGCCAATCCGAGCGAGATCCTCAAGCTGTGGCATGGCGGCATGTCGTTTCACGGCGGCGCGCTCGGCGTGCTCGTCGCCATCTGGCTGTTCGTCCGGCAGCGCAAACTCAAATTCCTCGCGTTTGCCGACATCATTGCGCCGGCCGTGCCGATCGGCCTGTTCTTCGGCCGCATCGCCAATTTCATCAACGACGAGCTCTGGGGCCGGGTCACCGACGTGCCGTGGGCGATGATCTTTCCATCGGATCCCAGTCATCTGCCGCGCCATCCGAGCGAGCTCTATGAAGCGACGCTCGAAGGCCTCGTGCTGTTCTTGATCCTGTTCTTCGTCATGCGCCGCACCGATGCGCGGCAGCGGCCGGGCACGCTGGCCGGCACGTTCTTGATCGGCTATGGCGTGGCGCGGATCATCGGCGAATGCTTCCGCCAGCCTGATGCCAATCTGGGATTCATATTCTGGGGCGTGACCATGGGTCAGATCTTGTCAGTGCCCGTATTGATCCTGGGCGTTTGGCTCCTGTGGTACGCGCGGCGGCAGCCGAAGCAGGCGTGAGCGCGACGCCGCTGCTCGAACATCTGCGCGGACTGATCCGCGCGGGCGGACCGCTGACGGTCGAACACTACATGGAAGTCGCGCTGTGGCACCCGCAATGGGGCTACTACGCGACGCATTCGCCGGTCGGCGCGCGCGGCGATTTCGTCACCGCGCCCGAAATCAGCCAGGTTTTTGGCGAGCTGATCGGTCTCTGGCTGGCCGATCTCTGGCAGCGGAGCGGCGCGCCCGATCCGGTGATCGTCTGCGAGCTCGGCCCCGGCAAAGGCACATTGATGGCCGACTTGCTGCGGGCCGCCGCGACGGTCCCGGCGTTCCGGCGTGCCATCCGCGTACACTTGGTTGAGGCCAGCACGACACTGCGCGCGGTGCAGGCCGATGCTCTGCACGCGGCGACGCCGACCTGGCACGAATCGCTGATGACCGTGCCGGCGAATCCGCTTCTGCTGGTCGCCAACGAATTCCTCGACGCGCTGCCGATCCGCCAATTCAAGTGCCAAGCCGACGGCTGGCACGAGCGGTGTGTCGGTCTCGACGCACGCGGCGACCTGACGTTCGTCCATGGTCCGAAACTATCCGTCGAGAACCTCGCCGCTTGGCCCGCCGGCAGTGTCGCCGAGCACCGACCGGCGGCGCGAACCTTGGCGCGCGATCTCGGCCGGCGGCTCGCGCAACACGGCGGCGCGGCGCTGTTCATCGATTACGGCTATTTCCCGCCGGCGCCGGGCGACACGTTGCAAGCGGTTGTGCGCCATCAAAGGCACGCGCCGCTGCGGGATCCCGGCGCCGCCGATCTCACGGCGCATGTCGACTTCGCCGATTTCACCGCGGCGGCGGCCGCCGCCGGCGCGCGCACCTGGGGACCGATATCGCAGGCGCGATTCCTCAAGGCGCTCGGCATCGACGTCCGCGTCCGTCGCCTCGCCGCCGGCAAGGACGCGCAACAGCAGGCGCAGATCGAATCGGGCTGCCGCCGCTTGCTCGACGAGACGCAAATGGGCACCTTGTTCAAGGCGCTGGCCTTGACCGGCCGCGATGCGCCGACGCCCGCCGGCTTCGATTGACGCGCATGATCCGTCTCGATGTTTTCGCCTCGGCCTCCGTCCGCCACGCGTTCTTCACGCGCGCCGGCGGCGTGAGCGAAGGGGTTTGCGCCTCGCTCAACTGCGGCTTCACGGCGACGGACGATGCCGCGCGAGTCAGCGAGAACCGGGCGCGGGCGATGCGCGCCCTCGACCTGGCGCCCGACCGGCTCGCCACCGCCAAGCAGGTGCACGGCGCCGAAGCGCTGATAGTCGAGACGCTGTGGCCGCAAACGGCGTTGCCGCGCGCCGACGCACTGGTGACGCGCGTGCCAGGCGTGGCACTCGGCATCCTGACGGCCGATTGCGTGCCGATCCTGTTCGTCGATCCGGAGGCGCGCGTGATCGGCGCTGCGCATGCTGGCTGGCGCGGCGCGCTCGCCGGCGTGGTCGAGGCGACGGTGGCGGCAATGGAAGATCTCGGCGCGTCGGCGCAGCGCACGGTCGCCGCCATCGGACCGGCGATCGCTCAGGCCTCGTACGAGGTCGGACCCGAATTTCCGCGCCGCTTTCTGGCGCAAGACCCCGGCAATTCGATTTTCTTCGTACCGTCATCCAAGACGGGCCATTTCCTGTTCGACCTGAAGGGCTATGTTGCGCACCGGCTGGCCGCGCTCGGCATCGGCACGGTCGCCGACGCCGAGGCCGACACCGCCGCCGAGCCGGACCGTTTTTTCTCCTATCGGCGCGCCTGCCTGCGCGGCGAGCTCGGTCACGGCCTCGGCCTGTCGACCATCGCCCTCGCGCCATAGCTTTGTCGCCGACGCGACGATAAGATCGCCGCCCGATGCGCCGCGCTTGGCTTCTCGCTCTCCTGCTATTGGCTGCCTGTAACGGCGCGCCGCCGCCGATCATGGCGCGCACCGCGCCAGCGGCGGCGCTGAGTCCGCCCGACAGCGCGGGCATCTATGTGCTGTCCGGCGAGGACGCGCCGGCGGCGAGTGCCGGCGCCTTGGCCGCGGCGATGGCGACGGCGCTGCAACAGGCCGACGTGCCGGCGAGCGCGCAATCGTCCAACCGCGGAAGCTACCGTCTGCACCCCGTCGTAACCGCCACGTCCGGCCCGGATGGACGGGCCACCATCCGCGTCGTGTGGGAACTGCGCAATGCCGCCGGCAAGGCCGTCGGCTCGACCTCGTCGGGAACCGTCGCCGACGCCGCCGCCTGGCAGCGCGGCGATGACAAGCTGGCGGCGGCGCTCGCCGCACCGGCGGCGCCGGTTGTTGCCAAGTTGATCGCGGGCGATGTGTCGCCACCGCAAGGCAGCCTCAATCCGGTGGTTGCCCTCCGTCCGGTCGCCGGCGCGCCGGGCGACGGTGACCGTTCGCTGACCCGCGCGATGAGTTCGGCGCTGTCGCGCGCGAACCTGACCCTAGCTGCCGCGCCATCCGACAAAAAGGACTTCATCGTCGCCGGCACGGTCGAAATCTCGCCACCCAACGGGCCGCAACAGCAGGTCAAGGTGACCTGGGTCCTGATGCGGCCGGACGGCAGCGAGATTGGCCGGGTCAAGCAGGAGAATGCGGTTTCCGCCGGCAGCCTTGATGGCGCCTGGGGCGAGGTCGCCTATGCCGTTGCCGGCGCCGCCGCGCCCGGTGTCCGCCGCCTCATCGAAGAGGTCGGGCTGACCACCGCCGGCCACTCGTAAGGCCCTGGACTGCCGCGACTTTTTGCCGGCCTTGGGGCGGTCAAAGTCGTTGCGGCAGCGAAACCCCTTTGTTACATTCCGCCGCGCTTGGAGCGGCCCATCCGGGCGCACTGCCGCGGACGGCGAAACCGACATGAAAATCCTTGCTTGCAATGCCAATCGGCCGCTCGCCGAAGCGATTTCTGCGTATCTGCACATTCCGCTGACCGACGCCAGTGTGCGGCGCTTCTCCGACATGGAAGTGTTCGTCGAGATCCACGAAAACGTGCGCGGCGAGGACGTTTTCGTCATCCAGCCGACCTCGTATCCGGCGAACGACAATTTGATGGAATTGCTGGTGACGCTCGACGCGCTCAAGCGCGGCTCGGCGCGCCGCGCCACCGCCGTCATCCCCTATTACGGTTACGCCCGCCAGGATCGCAAATCCGGCCCGCGCACGCCGATCTCGGCCAAGCTGGTCGCCAACATGATCACCGCCGCCGGCGCCGACCGCGTCCTCACGCTCGATCTCCACGCCGGCCAGATCCAGGGGTTCTTCGACATTCCGACCGACAATCTGTTCGCCGCGCCGGTGTTCGTGCAGGACATCAAGGAACGCTTCGACGGCGGCGATTTAACTATTGTGTCGCCCGATGTCGGCGGCGTGCTGCGCGCCCGCGCCATCGCGCGCCGGCTTGACGCCGACCTCGCGATCATCGACAAGAGGCGCGAGCGGGCCGGCGTTTCCGAAGTGATGAACATCATCGGCGACGTCCAGGGCCGCCGCTGCATCCTGGTCGACGACATCGTCGACAGCGCTGGTACGCTGTGCAACGCCGCCGAGGCGTTGATGGAACGCGGCGCCAAGTCGGTGTCGGCTTATGTCACGCACGGCGTGCTGTCCGGCGGCGCGGTCGCCCGCGTCACGGCAGCGCCGATCGCGGCGTTGGTCACCACCGACAGCATCGCCGCGACCGAGGCGGTGCGGGTGGCGCGCAATATCCGGCGGCTGTCAATCGCGCAGCTGATGGCCGAAGCCATTCAGCGGATCAGCGAGGAACGGTCGGTTTCGAGTCTGTTCGCGTAATAAGGAGTTTTGTCATGGCCGAATCGATCACATTGAGCGCCAAGGCGCGCGCCGGCGGCGCCGGCCGCGGGCCGGCCCGCGCCGTCCGTCGCGAAGGCCGCGTGCCCGGCGTGATCTATGCCGAAGGCAAGCCGCCGACGATGATCACGGTCGATCCGCAGCAGTTGAGCCGCGAGTTGGTGAAGCCCGGCTTTTTCGCGCGCCTGGTCGACGTCGAGCTCGACGGCAGCAAGGTGCGCGTGTTGCCGCGCGAGGTACAGCTCGATCCGGTCAGCGACCGGCCGGTGCATGTCGACTTGCTGCGCGTCACGGCCGGCACCCGCATCCGCGTCAACATTCCGGTGCGCTTTCTCAACCCCGAGGCGTCGCCGGGCATCCGCCGCGGCGGCATCCTCAACGTCGTGCGCCATGAGATCGAGATGCTCTGCCCGGCCGACAAGATTCCAAGCGAGATCACCGTCAATCTCGACGATCTCGAGATCGGTGACAGCATCCATATCAACCAGGTCAAGCTGCCGGACGGCGTCAAGCCGACCCTGGGACGCAACTTCACCGTCGCGTCGGTGACCTCGCCGACGGCGGTGCGCGAAGAAGCGGCGGCAGCCGCGGC
>JAGWIH010000012.1 GCA_028866355.1 Alphaproteobacteria bacterium | reverse complement strand
TGCGACCGCGTTGCCGGTGCCCTTCGGCTGGCGCTGGATGACGAAATCGGCCGGCGCCACCGCGGCGGCGACGTCGTTCTGGTTGGGCGCGATCACCACCGCGGTATACTGCGGCTTCAACGCCGCCACCGCGCCCAGCACATGCGCGATCAGCGGCTTGCCGGCAAGCTCGTGCAGCACCTTGGGACGCGCCGAGTGCATCCGCGTGCCTTTGCCGGCGGCCAGGATGAGAGCGGCAAACGAGGCGGCCATGGGTTTTGTCTCTTAAGGAAAGGCGCCTTGCGCGTCTAGCCTTATATAAGGCCGCCGCCGCCCGCGATTCCTTGACAGGCGCGGCGCCCGCGCCTTATCTCAGGCCTCTTCGGGCGCTTAGCTCAGCGGGAGAGCACACCCTTCACACGGGTGGGGTCGTAGGTTCAATCCCTACAGCGCCCACCATTGCCCGAATCGGGAGACAGGCATGAAGTTCCGTCCCTTGCACGATCGCGTCGTCGTTCGCCGCCTGAAGCAGGAGGAAAAGACCTCCGGCGGCATCATCATTCCCGACACCGCCCAGGAAAAACCCCAGGAAGGCGAAGTGGTCGCGGTCGGTCCGGGCGCGCGCGACGACGACGGCAAGCTGCATCCGCCCGAGGTGAAGGCCGGCGATCGCGTGCTGTTCGGCAAATGGTCCGGCACCGAGATCAAGCTCGACGGCAACGAACTGCTCGTGATGAAGGAAAGCGACCTCATGGGCATTCTCGACGGCAAAGCCGCCAAGAAGAAGTAGCGCGGCGCCGAACGAGCCGGGGCGCCGCCGGCAGCCATTTTCCGATCTGCCTTGACCTTCCAGTCACTGGAACCTTTATATGCAAAGGGTACTCCAAGGGCGAGGCGTGTCATGAATATCGGCGAAGTCGCAAGCCAGGCCGGCGTTCCGGCCAAGACCATCCGCTATTACGAAAGCGTCGGGCTGATCCCCACAGCGGCGCGGCGCGATAACGGCTACCGCAGCTACAGCCTGACCGATCTCCATACGCTGCGCTTCATCCATCGCGCGCGCGACTTGGGGTTTTCGGTCGCCGAGGTCGAGGACCTCCTGGCGCTATGGCGCAACAAGCGGCGCAAGAGCGCGGCGGTCAAAGCGATCGCGCTGGGCAAGATCGCCGAGATCGAGCGCAAGATCGCGGCGCTTGAGACCATGATACTCACCATCCGGCATTTGACGGCGCATTGTCACGGCGACGCGCGCCCCAATTGCCCGATCCTCGACGATCTGGCCGGCGGCCATGTCTGACGGCCCTCAGATAAACCGCGCGCGCGATCCGGTTTGCGGCATGACGGTCGATCCGGCCGTCACGCCGCACCGCGCGCACCATCGCGGCGCGGATTATTTCTTCTGCAATGCCGGCTGCCGCGCGAAATTCATCGCGACACCCGAGAAATATCTTGCGCCCGCCACACCGGAAACAAAGGCGCCGACCGGCACTAAATGGACCTGCCCGATGCATCCCGAGATCGTGCGCGAGGCGCCGGGTGCCTGTCCGATCTGCGGCATGGCGCTGGAGCCGGTTATACCGGCGCCTTCGGAGCATGGGAATCCCGAACTCACCGACATGACGCGCCGGTTCTGGATCGGTGTTGTTCTTAGCCTGCCGGTCGTTGCGTTGGAGATGGGCGCGCATGTCACGGGACTGGACGTTCACCGATTTTTGACGCAACAGGCCTTGGTGTGGACGCAGTTCGCGCTCGCGACACCGGTGGTGCTTTGGGCCGGTTCGCCATTTTTCGAGCGCGGCTGGATCTCGGTCGTGAATCGTAACCTCAACATGTTTTCGCTGATCGCCCTTGGCGTCGGTGCCGCGTATGTCTACAGCCTCGCCGCGACGTTCGTGCCGGGCCGGTTTCCGGCGGGGCTGCGCAATGAGGGTGGAATTGTCGCGGTCTATTACGAAGCCGCCGCGGTTATCACCGTTCTCGTTTTGCTTGGACAGGTCCTGGAACTGCGCGCGCGCGAACGCACCGGCGGCGCGATCCGCGCCCTGTTGAAGCTTGCGCCGAAGACGACCAGACGCGTGCGCGATGACGGCAACGATGAGGAGATCGCTCTTGAGGCCGTGCATCTCGGCGATCGGCTACGCGTGCGGCCCGGCGACAGCGTACCGGTGGACGGCAAAGTCATCGACGGCCGAAGCGCGGTCGACGAATCCATGGTCACGGGCGAAGCGATGCCAGTGGAAAAAGCGCCCGGCGACAAGGTTATCGGCGGCACGATCAACGGCACGGGCAGCCTCGTGATGACGGCCGAGAAGATCGGCGCGGAAACGATGCTGGCACGCATCGTTCAAATGGTTACCGAGGCACAGCGCAGCCGCGCGCCGATCCAACGCTTGGCGGATGTCGTGTCAGCATGGTTCGTTCCCGCCGTCATTGTCATCGCGGTGATCGCTTTCATCGGCTGGATGATATGGGGCCCGGCACCGGCATTTGCGTATGCGCTGGTGGCCGCGGTGTCCGTCGTCATTATCGCCTGCCCCTGCGCCTTGGGCCTGGCGACGCCGATGTCGATCATGGTCGGCGTCGGCAAGGGCGCGACCGCCGGCGTGCTGATCAAAAATGCGGAGGCACTGGAGCGATTCGAGAAAATAGATACGCTGGTGGTCGACAAGACCGGGACACTGACCGAGGGCAAGCCGCGTGTCGTCGCCATCGTCGCTACCGCAGGGTTCACCGAGAGCATGCTCCTGTCGTTCGCGGCCAGCCTCGAACGCGCGAGCGAGCATCCGCTTGCGGCCGCCATCGTGTCGGCTGCCGCGCAACAGAACACGGCCTTGCGCGAGGTTCAGGATTTCCGTGCGTACGTCGGCCAGGGCGTCACCGGCCGTATCGACAACCGCTCGATCGCAATCGGCACCGCCGCGCTGCTCGAAAAACTCCGTGTTGCCGTCGGCGATCTTGCCGGACGCGCCGAAGCGTTCCGCCGCGACGGGGCCACAGCCATGTTCATCGCCATCGATGATCGTGCCGCCGGCCTGATCGCGGTCGCCGATCCGATCAAGGCGACCACACCCGCCGCTCTGGCGCAGTTGCGCGCTGAGGGTGTTCGCATTGTGATGCTGACTGGCGACAATCGCACCACCGCGCAAGCGGTCGCAACCAAGCTCGGTATCGGCGAGGTCGAGGCAGAAATCCTTCCAGAGCAGAAAAACGCCATCGTTCGGCGCCTACGAAGCGACGGCCGGATCGTCGCCATGGCAGGTGACGGCGTCAACGACGCGCCGGCATTGGCCGAGGCCGACGTCGGCGTGGCGATGGGCACTGGCACCGAAGTTGCCATGCAGAGCGCCGGCGTCACGCTGGTCAAAGGCGATCTCGCCGGCATCGCGCGCGCACGGCGGTTGAGCCGCGCTACGATGCGCAACATCCGCCAGAACCTCGTGCTGGCCTTCGTCTATAACATGCTCGGCATTCCGCTTGCAGCCGGCGTGCTCTACCCCGCTTTCGGGTTGCTGCTCAGTCCGGTCGTCGCGGCTGCCGCGATGAGTTTCAGCTCCTTATCCGTCGTCAGCAACGCCCTGCGTCTGCGGTTCGCGCGAATTTAGCTACGTCTCGAAGTCGGGCTGCCGATCCGGCGCGGCGCGTTTGAATGCATCAAGCCGCATGCAATTGTCGAACACCCGAGCGATGGCCCGAAACGGCGTCATATCGAAACTCGGATAGCGCCGCGCATTGAACATCTGCGGCACCAGACAGATATCGGCAAGGCCCGGCGCGTCGCCATGACAGAAATCGCCGGTGCGCCGGTCGTGCAGCATCGGTTCAATCGCCTCGAAACCCAGCTTGATCCAGTGGTTGAACCACACTTCGACTGTCTTCTCGTCGTGACCGAGCGGCTTCGCGAGATAGCGCAGCACGCGCAGATTATCGAGCGGGTGGATGTCGGCGGCGATGATCTGCGCCACGGCGCGTACCCGCGCCCGATCTTCCGGACCTTCGGGCAGGAATTTGGGCGATGGATGGACCTCGTCGAGATATTCGATGATCGCCAACGATTGAATAAACCGCGTCTCACCATCTTCGAGCAGCGGTACGAGGCCTTGCGGATTCTTGGCGAGATAATCGGGTGCGCGTTGCTCGTTCTTGCGCAAATGCACGAAGGCCTGCTCGTAAGGGAGCCGCTTGAGATTGAGGGCGATGCGGACGCGGAACGCCGCCGATGAGCGGAAATAGCCGTGGAGCTTGAGCATCGGGCGCCTCGCGATTGGATGGCCGTGGTTGTCGTCGGCGGCGCCGGTGGCGTCAAGCGGCGGCGCGGTCCCAGGGCGGTCCTTGACGGCGGTGACCAAAAGGCGCGACGGTTAACAATGAAACTAATTCTTCGGGGGTAGTAGTGGCAGAAACCCGGACGACGCCTGCGTTCACGATCGAACAGTTTCTGCCTTTCCGTCTGTCCGTCCTGAGCAACCGATTGACCCGAGCCTCCGCGCGTGTCTATTCGCGGCGGTTCCGGCTGTCGGCGCCCGAATGGCGGACCATGGCGGTACTCGGCCGCTACGGCGCGATGACCGCCAATAACGTCGTCGACCGAACGGCCATGGATAAGGTGCGCGTCAGCCGTGCTGTGGCGCGCCTCACCTCGGCCGGCCATCTCACGCGGCGTGTCGATCCTGCCGACCATCGTCGCGCGATTCTCGAATTGACGCCGCAAGGCGCGACGACCTATCAGCAGATCGTGCCGTGGTTGCACGCCTTCCAGGATGAGATACTTTCGACGCTGAAGGCCGACGAGCGTGACGCGCTCGAAAACATGCTGGTGAAATTGGAGCAACGCAGCGTCGCGATGGCGCAGACGCGCGCCGCGGACGACGTCGCGGCCAGCTAGCGGAGCTGGCCGCCGATCTTGCCGCCGAAGATCGGCATATCGAGTTCCAGCGTGCGGGCTTTCTGTTCAACGGGGTAGTTCGGCCGATAGATCGTGAACGATTTGTCGGTCCGTCCCATCGTGCCGCCGATGGTGAAATGCGCCACCGGCGTGAAATCGGGGCCGGCGAGCACGTTGGCCAGGCGGCGCATCTCGATCAGGTCGGCCCAGAACCCGTCCTGCGCCACGACTAGATCGATGCCGAGGGTCCGGATCAACGAAGCAATCTGCGCCTGCGAATAATCCGCCTCGCCGACGCCGCGGCGCCGTTCGATGGCGATGCGCAGCAGGAGCTTGTCGGCACGGATCGTCGCGATATCGCGGCGATCCTCGCGCATGCGCAGGTCGAAAACAAAATTGCCGTCGCGATAGCCCGAAAACAGAACGCGCGCATTGGCCGGCACGCGGTCCGCGACATAATCCGCCATCGGCTTGTAGCCGGTGACCGTCGGCACCGGATCGTAGGCGACGGTCCACGCGAGCACACCGACGCCGATTGCCAGCGCCACGGCGCCGCCGACGCGACGCGGCCGCAACTGATCGAGGGCGCACGCCGCGAGGACAGCAAGCGGCGGCAAGGCGGTCATCAAGTGGCGCGGCTCGCGCACCGCGATCGCCGTGAAAAATAAATAGCCGATGACGGTCCAGCCGATGAGCAGCCACGCCGGCCATCCTTTGAGTGTGGGAATTCGTCCGGCCATCAACGCAACAAGTCCGACGACGGCAAGGCCGAGCACTGGCCAGCCGACGATCCGCGGCAACAGATCCGGATAAAACGACCACGCCGCAAAGCTCCAGCGCGGCAACTCGCCGCTGAGATCGGCGGCCGATTGCAGATTGGCTGAACCGAACGTCAGCAACAGGCCGATCGCCGGCAGCACGGCGATCGCAGCCGCCACCGCGGTCCGCCACAAACGACGGTCGCGCAGCAGCTCCGGCCCACGCGCGACCAAAAGCGTCAGCAGCAGCGGCGCGACAATGAACGCGACGTTGTATTTTGTGTAAAGCGCGGCGAGCAGCAATCCGGCCGCCCATGCCAGATCGCGGCCGCGATCGAATTTCAAAAAGCGCGCAAAGGCATAGACGCCCCAGACCAGCCACGCCATCGCCGGAACGTCGAGCATGACTTGCCGGCCCCATAGCGCGAGCTCTGGCATGCCCATCAGCATGAGTGCGGCGCCGAGCGCCGCCGGCCGCGATGCCCACAACCGCGTCAGGCGATACGTGCCAAGACCGAGCAGCGTGTAGAACAGCATCACGGTCGCCTGCGCGGCGAACTGGGTGACGCCGAGCACGGCGAAGGCGGCGGCCTCGAAGACATAGAACAGCGGCGGATAGAACAGGATCGAAAGCGACGGATACTGCAGGTAATAGCTTTCGGCCCACACCATCGGATGGCGCGGCATAGCGGCGATCAGGTCCTTGAGGAACGCGCCGTTGAGCGCATGGCGCGGCGCATCGCTCCACGCGAAGTCGCCGCCCAGCGGCGACGTCGCCAGCAGCGCGCCGCCGGCGATGACGATGGCGACGTAAGGTGCGAGCTGACGCACAAGACGCAACCAGCCGTTCGCGGATTTTATCCCGCGCCACCCCACATCCGCCGCCGACGGCGAGACCATCCGGTCCGTACTCCCGCTCTGCCGGCGTGATCCTATGAAGCGAAAGTTAAGATCGGCGAAACGGGATGATTGCGCGTCGTTAACCCGTGCTATAAGCCTTTTTCCGACAAGGCATTTCGGGGGCATCCGCGGTGGCCGGCGCGACCATCTTGATCCTCAACGGTCCAAATCTGAACCTGCTCGGGGTGCGCGAGCCGGAAACCTATGGCCGCGACACGCTCGCCGACATCGAAGAGGCGTGCATGGAGCGCGGTTCGGTACTCGGCCTGACGGTCGATTTCCGCCAAACCAACGTCGAAGGCCAGCTCGTCGAATGGATCCAGGAGGCGCGCGAAAACGCCGACGGCATCATCATCAATCCCGCCGGCTATACCACGACGTCGGTGGCGATCCTCGACGCTTTGCTCGCCGCGGAGCTGCCGATCATCGAAGTGCATCTGTCCAACATCCATCGCCGCGAGCCCTTCCGCCATGACTCGCTGGTGAGCCGCGCCGCAACCGGCGTGATCTGCGGCCTGGGCGCGCAGGGTTATCTGCTCGCGCTCGAGGCGATGGCGCGGTTGCTTGAAGCCGACAACGACTGATCCGGGGTTCGATGACCAAACAAAGTGAGTTGATGGTTGATGGCGATCTCGTTCGCGCGCTCGCTGCACTACTCGAAGAGACCGGTCTAAGCGAAATCGAATTCGCGCAAGGCGATCGCCGCATCCGCGTTGTGCGCAATGCGCCGACGGTGCCGGCGGTGACGGTCTCGATGCCGCCGCCGTCGGCGTCGGCCGGCGCGCCGGTTGCTGAGGCCGAGCCGGCCGGCGCGGTCAAGGCGCCGATGGTCGGCACCGCCTATCTCGCGCCGCAACCCGGCGCCACGCGCTTCGTCAACGTCGGCGACCAGGTGCGCGAGGGTCAACCATTGCTGGTCATTGAAGCGATGAAGGTGATGAATCAGATTCAGGCGCCACGCGGCGGCCAGGTGAAGGAAATCCTCGTGGCCGACGGCACGCCGGTCGAATTCGGCCAGATCCTGATGGTTCTGGAATAAGCGCAGTGCAATGCCGGGTGGCGTGACGACGGGCATGAGCTGACATGTTCGAAAAGGTGTTGATCGCCAATCGCGGCGAAATCGCGCTGCGCATCCATCGGGCGTGCCGCGAAATGGGCATTCGCACGGTCGCGGTGCATTCGACGGCCGATGCCAACGCCATGCACGTGCGTCTCGCCGATGAAAGCGTTTGCATCGGTCCACCGTCGGCGCGCGAAAGCTATCTCAACATTCCGGCGATCCTGTCGGCGGCTGCCATTACCGGCGCCGACGCGATCCATCCCGGCCTCGGCTTTCTCGCCGAAAACGCCGAATTCGCGCAGATCGTCGGCGAGCACGATCTCGTCTTCATCGGTCCATCGCCCGAACATATCCGCCTGATGGGCGACAAGGTGGCGGCCAAACGCACCGCTCAGGAACTCGGCATTCCGGTGGTACCGGGCGGCCACGCGGTGAGCGACGTCGCCGAGGCGCGCGCGGAAGCCGACCGTGTTGGCTTTCCGGTTCTGATCAAGGCGGCGGCCGGCGGCGGTGGGCGTGGCATGCGCGTCGCGCGCGACAAGGCCGAACTCACGCAACAATTCCCTATCGCCCAGGCGGAAGCGCAGATTTTTTTCGGCAATGGCGCGCTTTATATCGAACGTTTCCTCACCAAGCCGCGCCACATCGAGGTGCAAATTCTCGGCGACGGTCAGGGTGGTGTCGTGCATCTCGGCGGCCGCGACTGCTCGATGCAGCGCAAGCACCAGAAGTTGCTGGAGGAGACGCCGTCGCCCGGCCTCAATGTGACGGATCGGCAGCGGATTTACGATCTCGCCGCGACGACGATGGCCAAGCTCGGTTACAAGAGCGCCGGCACGCTCGAATTCCTCTACCAGGACGGCGAGTTCTTCTTCATCGAGATGAACACGCGGCTTCAGGTTGAACATCCGATCTCGGAAATGGTGACCGGCATCGACATCGTGCGCGAGCAAATCCGCATTGCCGACGGCGCGCCGCTCGGCTATCGCCAAAGCGACATCAAATTCTCAGGCCACGCGATCGAGTGCCGCATCAATGCCGAGAACCCCGAGACCTTCGCGCCGTCACCCGGCGTGATCCAGCGTTACCACGCCCCCGGCGGCATGGGCGTGCGCGTCGACAGCGCGCTTTATCAGGGTTACACCGTGCCGCCGCATTACGACAGTCTTGTCGCCAAGCTGGTCGTGCATGGCGGCACGCGTAACGAGTGTCTCATGCGGCTACGGCGCGCGCTCGAGGAGTTCGTGATTTCGGGAATCGAGACCACTATCCCCCTGCACCAGCAGCTGATGGCATCGGAAACCTTCCTCAACGGCGATTACGACATCGGCTGGTTCGAGCGGACTTTCAACGGCAAGGCATGACGGAACCGGCCGGTGAAGGCCGGGCTTGATCCCGCGCCGCGCGCGCTCCACGTTTCGAGGCGGCATGACGCCTGCGTTGAATCCAGACCTGCTGCTGCGCGCTTACGCTGCCGGCATCTTTCCGATGGCGGAATCGGCGGACGACCTGGAACTGTTCTGGGTCGATCCCGAACTGCGCGGCGTGCTGCCGCTGGACCGGTTTCACCTGTCGAAGCGTCTGGCGCGCACCATACGGTCGAACCGGTTCGACGTGCGCTGCAACGGCGATTTCGTCGCTACGATCCGCGGCTGCGCGGAATCGACGGAGCAACGGCCAAAGACGTGGATCAACCGAGAAATCGTCGCGCTTTACTCCGCGCTTAACCGCCAGGGTTTTGCGCACAGCGTCGAATGCTGGCGCGATGGCGCGCTCGTCGGCGGTCTATATGGCGTCGCCCTCGGCGGCGCTTTTTTCGGTGAAAGCATGTTCTCGCGCGAACGAGACGCCAGCAAAGTCGCGTTGGCGCATCTCGTCGCCGCGCTGCGGCGCGGAAAATTCACGCTGCTCGACATACAGTTCGTCACGCCGCATCTTAAGCGCTTCGGCGCCGTCGAGATCCGGCGTGCCGACTATCACCGGAGTCTGGCGGTGGCGCTGCGCCGCAAGGCTCATTTCGCCGGCGGGCTCGACGGCGCGGCGGTCGCCGCCATCTTGCAATCCAGCACATTGACGTCATAGACCGGATCCTCGAGCGCCGAAATCGCCGGCGACGAGGCGAACATCCAGCCGCTGAAGACGAGCTTGGTCGCCGCCGCATTGACGTCGGTGCGGACTTCGTCAATTTCGAGGAAGGCGGCGGTATTGGGCGGTTCCTCCGGTGGCTGCTTGACGCAGGCGCGCACGGTGATGACCAGCGTGCCGAAATGCACCGGTTGATTGATCGGCGCATCGAACCGCGAGACGCGCGCGGTGATTTTGTCGAGGCCTTGCAACACGGCCGCGACGGCCTGCGGTTGCTGCGCGCCTTGGCTTTGGCCCTGGCTCGGCACCGGCGGTTTGAGTTGAATTTGCTGCGCCTGTGTCGGCAGGACGGCAATCGCAAGCGCGGCCAGCGCCACCAGCAGCGATCTCACGGTTTAACCTTTTTCTTGTAGGGGTTGTCGAGGCTTTCGGCCAATTCGCGCATGACGCGGCGGAATTGGCTTTCGTCGCAGCCCATCAGCACCGCGTCTTCGAGCGCATCCTGCGCGAGTTGTTGGATTTCCTCGAGGTTCTCGTTGAGTACCTTGATCTTGTCGAGGCATGACACCCGCTCGCCCTCGGGCGTGAGCCAGGTCGGCAGCGTCAGCTTGTTCATGCGGCCTCACAACCGCGCTTGGCATCGCCGGACTTCACCGCGGCAAAGCGCAAGCGCACGTAATCGACGTTCCAGGATCCATCGTGGAAGAGATAAGGTCGCGCCCGGTCTTCGACGTCGGCTTTCAAGGTCGGACGCTCGGCGGGCGGCACCAGCGCGAGGAAGGTTTCGGCGAAGGTGTCGAGCCAGTCGCCCAGCGCTCCGGGCAGCACCGTCGGCCGCGCGATCAAAGCGATGCTTCGCACGGTGAAGCCGCGCTTTTCGAGCCGCGCGCGATAATCCTCGGCGGTCGGGAAAAACCACGGCATCGACGGCTGGCCATCGATGCCCCGGCGCGCCAAGGCCGCGAGCAGCGCCGCCAGAACCTGCGCGACATTGCCGGCGCCGCCGCATTCGGCGACAAAGCGGCCGCCGGGCTTGAGCGCGCGCCAGACTCCGTCGATCACCGCATCCGGCGCGCGCATCCAGTGCAAGGCCGCGTTCGAGAATACGGCGTCGAATTCCGCCGCGAACGGCAAGTGCGCGCCATCGACGACACGCGCATCGAGGCCGCGCGCCACCGCCGCCGCGACCTGCTCGGCACTTTGGTCGACGCCCACCACCGACGCTTGCCTCGCCAAGATCGCGGTCAGCGCGCCGTCGCCGCAGCCGAGGTCGAGAATACGCTCGCCGGACCGCGGCGCGAGCAACACAACGACGCCGGCGCCGAGCGCCGGCACGAACGCGGCGTTACGGCGATACCGCTCGGGATCCCAGCGCTGTTCGGTTTTGGGCTTACCTGGAACGACCCCCGCCGCGCGTGAGTCGCCGACAGTCATGGCTTCGGCGGGCTCGGCGCCTGGCCTTGCGGCGCTGCGCCGCCGCCCTGCCCTTTGTTCTGGCCGGCGTTGTAGATCACCTGGCCGATAAGCGACTGAAGGTTCATCGCGGCCTGGGTGTGGGTGATGCGGCCGCCCGGCGCAATATTCTTGTCGTCGTTACCCGGCTCGATCGACAGGAAATTGTCGCCAAGCAATCCGGGCGAGGTGATCACCGCCACCGAATCCTCTGGCAGCTTGATCCGCGGATCGATGTTGATCGTCACGGTTGCGAGGAAGGTTTTCGGATCGAGCGATTGCGATTCGATCGTGCCGACCTTGATGCCGCTGATCTTGACGTCGCCGCCGTCGCGCAAACCATCGACGCGATCGAACTGGGCGGTGTATTGGGTGCCGCCGGTCGCATTCACCTGCGTCGTCGTATAGGCGAAGAACAGGAAGACGGCGGCCACGACCAGGACGACCGCGCCCATAATGGTCTCGACAGCATTGCGGTTCATGGCGGTTCGACTCCTTGCAGGCTGCTTGGGCCGGATGATCGGTGCGGTCCGAATCGCTTCGCAGCTTGTCGAAACATCACCCCGGCGTCCAGGGCTCGTAGTCGCCGGTGGCGCGGGCGCGCGGCCCGCCTTTCAGCACCGAACCGGACGGGCGATAGGCGGCCGGCGTACCGGTCAAATTCGGCTGATGCGGCTTCTGCCAGGGATAAATCGGCTTGTTGGCGTCGGCCGGCACTTGGTCGGTCGTATGGTGCAACCAGCCGTGCCAGACCGGCGGCACGCGCGACGCGTCCTCGTCGCCCTGATAGATCACCCAGCGGCGTTCGCGGCTCTCGCGTCCGCCACCGCGCTTCAGCGTTCGATGGCCGCGTTCGCGGTAATAGCGGTTGCCGAGCACGTCAGTGCCGACGAGCTCGCCTTTGAGCCAGGTGAAGATGCGTGTGCCGATGGTCATTGTCGTCCCGAAACGCGCGCGACTATGGCACCGCACTGCGTGTGCGTCCAGGCCGCGCGGCCATGGACATGCGGCGCGGCGATCCCCACCGCGTCGTGCCGCGCGACGCGGCCGGTCGGCAAATGCAATTCACGGCGTAAGCGATTGAAGCTGCGGTGATCGAGGCGTGCCGTAATCGTCGTTGGCCGCACGAAATTACGGCGCCTGACTGACGACAAAACTATCTACTTTTATATCTGAAGAATATCACATAATACGCTGGTAATACACATTTTCAGGCCGGCGGCGTACATCACGCTCGTGGCCATGATTTTTCGCCTGTGGATAAGCCGTTGCTCCTACTAGATTTTGTGACATAGGCGCGCCGGACACAAAATCTAGTTGAACGGGTGGGCCCCTTCTGCCAACATTTTGATTCTGCGTTTGCTAGTCACACAACATGTTGTGGCGTGCGACGTGGGGGAAATGTCACGTTGGCGTCGGGGGGATGTAGCATATGCGTATCGACCGTCGATTCACCACGGCCGGCCAAGACCCGTACCAAGGGATCGCCTTCAAGTCAGCCACCAGTGAAATCCGCAACCCCGACGGGTCGCGGGTTTTTTATTTGCCCGACATCGAGGTGCCGGCGGATTGGAGCCAGGTCGCCTGCGACATCCTGGCACAAAAATATTTCCGCAAGGCGGGCGTGCCAACCCGGTTGAAGGCGGTTGAGGAATCCGACGTCCCCGCTTGGCTCTGGTGCACGGCGCCCGACAACAAAGCGCTCGAAAAATTGCCGAGCGCCGAACGCAGCCACGGCGAACACAGTGCCAAGCAGGTGTTTCACCGCTTGGCGGGCACTTGGACCTATTGGGGCTGGAAGGGCGGCTATTTCGACAGCGAAGCCGACGCGCGCGCCTATTACGACGAGATGTGCTTCATGCTGTGCCGCCAGATGGCGGCGCCGAATTCGCCGCAATGGTTCAACACCGGCCTGCATTGGGCCTATGGCATCGATGGCCCGGCGCAGGGCCACTATTACGTCGATTACAAGACTGGCGAATTGACCGCGTCGAAGAGCGCTTACGCGCATCCGCAGCCGCACGCCTGCTTTATCCAGTCGGTCGCCGACGATCTCGTCAACGAAGGCGGGATCATGGATCTGTGGGTGCGCGAGGCGCGGTTGTTCAAATATGGCTCGGGCACCGGCTCGAACTTCTCCCGGCTGCGCGGCGACGGTGAAAAGCTGTCCGGCGGCGGCCGCTCGTCCGGCCTGATGAGCTTCCTCAAGATCGGCGACCGCGCCGCCGGCGCGATCAAGTCGGGCGGCACGACGCGCCGCGCCGCCAAGATGGTGACGGTCGACATCGACCATCCCGACATCGAAGCCTATATCGACTGGAAGGTCGTCGAGGAACAGAAGGTCGCCGCATTGGTCGCCGGCTCGAAGCTGGCGCAGAAGCACCTCAATCTCATCATGACGGCGTGCCACGGCGCCGCGGCCAAGGCGCTCGGCGACGCGCGCTTCGACCCAAACCGCAACCTCGCGCTGCGGCGCGAAATCAAGGCGGCGCGCAAGGCGATGATCCCGGAGAACTACGTCCAGCGCGTCATCCAATTCGCGCAGCAGGGCTTCGAGACCGTCGATTTCCGCACTTACGACACCGACTGGGACAGCGAGGCCTATCTCACCGTCGCCGGTCAGAACTCGAACAATTCGGTGCGCGTCACCAACAACTTCCTCGATCGCGTGCTTAAAGGCGGCAAGTGGGAGTTGATCCGCCGTACCGATGGCAAGCTGCACAAGGCCGTCGACGCACGCGAGCTGTGGGACAAGATCGCCCATGCCGCCTGGGCAAGCGCCGATCCGGGCCTGCAATACGACACCACGATCAACGAATGGCACACGTGCCCGGAATCCGGCCGCATCAACGCGTCCAATCCGTGCTCCGAGTACATGTTCCTCGACGACACGGCGTGCAATCTGGCGTCGCTCAACCTGATGACGTTCCGCCACGAAAGCGGCGCGTTCGACACGCCTTCGTTCGAGCATGCGGTGCGTTTGTGGACCATCGCGCTCGAGATCTCGGTGCTAATGGCGCAGTTCCCGTCACGCGAGATCGCCAAGCTCAGCTACGAGTTCCGCACGCTCGGCCTCGGCTACGCCAATATCGGCGGCCTGCTGATGGCGTCCGGCCTGTCGTACGATTGCGACGAAGGCCGTGCGCTCTGCGCCGCCATCAGCGCGGTGATGACCGGCGTCGCCTATGCGACTTCGGCCGAAATGGCCGGCGAGCTCGGCCCCTTCCCCGGCTACGCGAAAAACCGTCAGGCGATGCTGCGGGTCATCCGCAACCATCGCCGCGCCGCCCATGGCGAGCGCAGCGGTTACGAAAGCCTATCGGTGCCGCCGGTGCCGCTCGACGCGGTCAATTGCCAGGACCGCAACCTTGTCCAGGCGGCGCGTCAGGCGTGGGACCATGCGTTGCAGCTCGGCGAGCTGCACGGCTTCCGCAATGCGCAGTCCACCGTCATCGCGCCGACCGGCACGATTGGCTTGGTGATGGATTGCGACACCACCGGCATCGAGCCGGACTTCGCGCTGGTCAAGTTCAAGAAGCTGGCGGGCGGCGGCTATTTCCGCATCATCAACCGCGTCGTGCCCGAGGCGCTTGCGAAACTCGGTTACGTGAGCGCTGAGATCGAAGCGATCACGCGCTACGCCGTCGGTCACGGCACGCTCAAGGACGCGCCGGCGCTGGGCCACACTACGCTCAAGGCCAAGGGCTTCACCGAAAGCGCGATCGAGGCGCTGGAAAGCCAGTTGGCGACGGCGTTCGACATCAAGTTCGCCTTCAACAAATGGACGTTGGGCGAAGATTTCTGCCGCGCGGCGTTCGGCTTCACCGACGCGCAGATGAACGACGTTTCGTTCGACATGCTGTCGGCCTTGGGATTCAGCAAGGCTGAAATCGAGCAGGCGAACACCTATTGCTGTGGCGCCATGACGCTCGAAGGCGCGCCCGGTCTCAAGGTCGAGCACCTGCCGGTGTTCGACTGCGCCAATCCGTGCGGCCGCATCGGCAAGCGGTCGCTATCGGTCGAGAGCCACATCCGGATGATGGCGGCGGCGCAGCCGTTCATCTCCGGCGCAATCTCGAAGACCATCAACATGCCGAACCACGCGTCGGTCGAGCAATGCAAGGACGCTTACATGCTGTCCTGGAAGCTCGGCCTCAAGGCGAACGCGCTCTATCGCGACGGCTCCAAGCTTTCGCAACCGCTGCAATCCGCACTGATCGACGATGACGAGGACGACGATGCGGTCGCCGATCTCGCTGAAAAAACACCGGCGGAGCGTGTGCCCGTTGTGGCTGAGCGTATTGTCGAGCGCGTGATCGAGCGCGTCGCGCAAAAGAGCGAGCGTCGCCGCCTGCCGCAACGGCGCAAGGGCTATACCCAGAAAGCCATCGTCGGCGGCCACAAGGTCTATCTGCGCACCGGCGAATACGAGGACGGCAAGCTCGCCGAAGTGTTTATCGACATGCACAAGGAAGGCTCGGCCTTCCGCTCGCTGATGAACAACTTCGCCATCGCGCTCTCAATCGGCCTGCAATACGGCGTGCCGCTGGAGGAGTTCGTCGAGGCGTTCACCTTCACGCGCTTCGAGCCTGCCGGCATCGTCGAAGGCAACGACACCATCAAGATGGCGACGTCGCTGATCGACTACATCTTCCGCGAGCTGGCGATCTCGTATCTCGGCCGCAACGATCTGGCGCATGTTCAGCCAGCCGACGTCACACCCGACACCGTCGGCAAGGGTGCGGCGGAATCGAACCTGCCGGAAGGCCCGAAGCCCGACATGGCGGCGGTGATGCGCAAGGCGGCCGTGGCCGGCTTTGTGCGCAACAAGCTCACCGTGCTGCAGGGCGGCGCCGCTGTCCAAGGCGGCACGCAAGCAACGACCGCGAAAGCCGGTGCGCTCGAAATGCCCGCCGCCGGTAATGTCGCGGTCGGACACGACATCGCTATGGAGATCGAACCGGTTAAAACAGTGGATGTCCGTTTAGAGCAGATCAAGGCAGCACGCATGAAGGGTTACGAGGGTGACAGTTGCGGCGAATGCGGCAACTTCACCCTCGTCCGTAACGGCACCTGCCTCAAATGCGATACCTGCGGCGGCACCAGCGGCTGTAGTTGATCGCAACGCGGTCCTCCGGCTACAGCCTCCCGGCCGGCACCGTGACTGAGGCAGAAATTGGGGGGCGCGGCTAAAACCGCGCCCCCTCTTTTTCGAGATTTACGATGCTCCTTAACCGCCGCGACCTGCGCATCGAATGGGCGCAATGCGACCCGGCCGGAATCGTCTTTTATCCGCAATATTTCATCATCTTCGACGCCAGCACCGGCGAGTTGTTCGCGCGCACCGGCCTGTCCGCGTCGGCGATCCGCGCCAAATACGGCATCGTCGGCTTTCCGCTGGTCGAATCCGGCGCCAAGTTCCTGCTGCCGTGCCATTTCGACGATGCCGTCGCGATCGAAAGTGGGATCAGCCAGTGGGGCCGCACCAGCTTCATCGTCCAACACCGCGTGCTGAAGGGCGGTAAAGCCGCCGTCGAGGGCTTCGAGAAGCGCATTTGGGCTCGCCGTCTTGCGGATGGCGGCATCAAGCCCGAACCGGTGCCCGACGCCGTCAAAGCCAGCCTGTCCGATGCCAGCGGCGGGACCCGCCTCGGCTAGCCAAGAAATCGCCGGTCCGCGGGGATATCCGGCCGCCGCCGGCCCTATCACCTTGTGCCCTCGCCCCCACTTTCGGCGAGGAGCCACGCGCAGTTGACTGCCGGCCATCGCTCCCCGATGGCCGGCATTTTTTTGGTCTGCCGCCTGGCAAATGGCCGATAATCGCCAGCAGCCAAATGCGGGAGCGACCATGGCCGGACGAGTCGAAGCGCGACTGAAACAACTAAAATTGGAGCTGCCGAACGCGGCGGCGCCCCTCGCCAATTATGTACCTTATGTGCGCGCCGGCGATTTGCTGTTCGTTTCCGGTCAGGTCTGCCAATGGAACGGCGAACGCAAGTTCATCGGCAAGCTCGGCGCCGGCATCGCGCTCGAAGATGGCCAGCAGGCGGCGCGCCTCTGCGGCCTCAATCTGCTGGCGCAGGCGCGTGCTGCGGCTGGCGACCTCGACCGCATCCGCCGCTGCGTCCGGCTCAACGGCTTCGTCAACAGCGCGCCGGACTTCGTGCAGCAGCCCCAGGTCATCAACGGCTGTTCCGACCTGTTCGTCGAGGTGCTGGGCGACGCCGGCCGCCATTCGCGCGTCGCGGTCGGCGTGGCGTCGTTGCCCGGCGGCGTCGCGGTCGAGATCGACGCGGTGTTCGAGGTCGGCTGATGGACGGCGCTGATCGGCTGACGCTGCGCGTGGTCGATCGCCTCGCGACTGTGCCGGCCGCCGCCTGGGATGCGTGTGCCGGCGACCATCCATTCGTTACGCACACCTTCCTTCAGGCGCTCGAGGAATCGGGCTCGGCCACCGCGGAAACGGGCTGGCTGCCGCAGCATCTGTTGCTCGAGGATTCCAGCGGGAAGCTGATCGGCGCGGCGCCGCTCTACGTCAAAAGCCACTCCTATGGCGAATACGTGTTCGACCACGGCTGGGCGGACGCCTACGAACGCGCCGGCGGCCGCTATTATCCCAAATTACAGGTCGCGGTGCCGTTCACGCCGGTGCCGGGACCGCGGTTGTTGCTGCAACCCGAAGCCGGCGGCGAGGCGATGCGCCTGTTGATCGCCGGCCTGATCGAAGTAGCGAAACGGACGGAGGTGTCGTCGCTGCACATCACCTTCCCGACGCGCGCCGAATGCGACGCGCTCGTCAACGCGGGTTTTCTTCGGCGCGTCGGCCGTCAGTTCCATTGGGAAAATCAGGGCTATCGTAGCTTCGACGATTTCCTTGGCGCGCTCAACGCGCGCAAGCGCAAGCAGATCAAGCGCGAGCGGCGCGACGCCAACGCGGCGGTCCGCATCGAACTGCTCTCCGGCGGCGACTTGAAGCCACATCATTGGGATGCGTTCTTCCGGTTCTATACCTCGACCTCGGACCGGAAATGGGGCGCGCCCTATCTGACGCGCGAATTTTTCGACCTCTTGGGCGAACGCATGGCGGACCGCATCCTGCTGGTGATGGCGAAGCACAACGGTCGCTACGTCGCCGGCGCGCTCAACCTGATCGGATCGGACACGCTTTACGGCCGCAACTGGGGCTGCATCGGCAACTTTCCCTTCCTGCATTTCGAGGCGTGCTATTACCGCGCCATCGACTTCGCGATCGCCCGCGGCTTGAAGCGCGTCGAAGCCGGCGCGCAGGGCCCGCACAAGCTCCAGCGCGGCTATCTGCCGCAACCGACCTACAGCGCCCATTGGATCCGCGACCCCGGCTTCCGCCGCGCGGTGGCGGATTTTCTCCGACGCGAAACCGTGGCGGTGGAGAACGAGATGGAGGAGCTGGAGCAGAGCCTGTCGCCGTTTCGACGGGAAGGCGATGGACCCTGAACTGCATCGGCGGCTGATCGCGACCGCCGGCACCGTGTCGCCGGAATTGCAGGCGCATATCGCCGCCGCGCCGATCTGGTTTCCCGA
>JAGWIH010000250.1 GCA_028866355.1 Alphaproteobacteria bacterium | reverse complement strand
TACCGGCCGCCAAGGCCATCAACCCTCCCACGTGCAGCGCCATTGTTGTCTTTGTGGCTTGGGCGCTCGGTGTAGAACGATTATAGGCACGACCGGGTTGCGCGCCACCGGATTGGCGTCACAGTCGCGTGACGCAAATGTGACCGCGCCTAGGAAACCTGCACGCCCTTCCAGAAGGCGACGCGGCCTTTGATCTCGGCGGCCGCCGGCTTGGGATCGGGATAGGTCCAGGCCGCGTCGGCGTTTTCCTTGCCGCCGGCGACGATCGTGAAATAGCGCGCATCGCCCTTCCACGGACAGGTATAGGTCGAGGCGCTGGGCTTGAGCGCCGACCAATTCACTTTGTCTTGCGGGAAATAATGATTGCCCTCGACGATCACCGTCTGATCGCTTTCGGCAATGGTCTCGCCGTTCCACACCGCCTTGACCATGCGAACCTCCATGACCCGGACATTCGGCCGATCAAGCCGCGAAAAGGGTCCGCGATCTATTTCGTTGCGGCAATCCGGCGTAGAGCGGAAGATCGCGCCCGCTTCCGGTTCGGCAACCGGGCGTGTAGCGACTCAATATAACCCAGGGGAGGACACTTTGTTCAAACGACTTGCGGTTTTCGCCGCGGCGGCGATCTTCGCGGCAACCCTCGGCGGCGGTTCGGCCGTCGCGCAGCAGGCCGCCCAGACGCAGGGCGGGATCAAGCGGACGGTACTCCAGACCAACGACCTGCCGGGATCCAAGTACGAGATCGTGATGGCGATCGCCGAGATCGGTCCTAACGTCGCGTTTGCCCGCCACACCCATCCGGGCCCCGAGACCGATTACGTGTTGAAAGGAAACTTGATCCTCGACGCCGAAGGGCGACCGGAGCAATCGCTGAAGGCTGGCCAGACCAGCTTCATGCCCGAAGGCGTCGTGCATTGGGGCAAGGCCGGCGCGAAAGGCGCCAAGGTCCTCGCCATCTATGTCGTCGAGAAAGGCAAACCGCTCGCCTCGCCCGCGCCGGCGAAATAACGACCGTTACCCCGTGCGGCGCCAGGTGGTGCCGCCGGGGCCGTCCTCGAGCAGAATGCCGCGCGCGGCGAGCGCGTTGCGGATGCGGTCGGCTTCGGCGAAGTCGCGCGCCTTGCGCGCGGCATTGCGCGCGGCGATTTGCGCTTCGATCTCGGCGGCGCCGGTGTCGCCACTGGCGCCCTTGAGCCACGCTTCCGGATTCTGCTGCAAGATGCCGAGCAGCTTGCCCGCGTCCAAGAGCGCGCCCTTGAGCCGCGCTTTCTCGGCGCGCGTCTCGGCTTTGTTGAGTGCGGCCACGTCCTCGTGCAGCGCCGCCAAAACCATGGGCGTGTTGAGATCGTCGTCGAGCGCGCCGCGCGCCTTGGCACCCTGCCCTTCGGCCGGCACGTCTTCGACCGAACGCAGCGCGAGATAGAACCGGTCGAGCGCGCGCTTGGCCTCGGCCAGACGCTCTTCCGTCCAGTCGAGCGGATCGCGGTAATGCGCGGTCAGCATGGCGAAGCGCGCCGCCTCGCCCGGCGCCTCTTTCAGCACGTCGCGGATGGTGACGAAATTGCCTTCCGACTTCGCCATCTTGGCGCCGTTCACGGTGACGAAGCCGTTGTGCAGCCAATATTTGACGAAGGGCTTGCCGCCGTGAGCGCAGACGCTTTGCGCGATTTCGTTCTCGTGGTGCGGAAAGATCAAATCGAGACCGCCGCCATGGATGTCGAAGGTCTCGCCAAGATGGACTTCGCTCATCGCCGAGCATTCGAGATGCCAGCCCGGCCGGCCGCGGCCCCAGGGACTGTCCCAGCCCGGCAGATCGGGCGGCGACGGCTTCCACAACACGAAATCGGCGGGATCGCGCTTGTAGGGCGCGACTTCGACGCGCGCGCCGGCGATCAGCTCGTCCCGATCCCGCCGCGAAAGCCGGCCGTAGCCCGGCATGCTCGGCACGGCAAAGAGGACATGGCCTTCGGCGACATAGGCGTGGCCGGACGCCAGCAGCGCCTCGATCATCTTTATCATTTGCGCGATGTGCTGGGTCGCGCGCGGCTCGATATCGGGCTTCAGGCAGCCGAGCGCGGCGACGTCTTCGTGGAAGGCGGCGGCGGTGCGCGCGGTGAGCGCGGCGATCGGCTCGCTATTGGCCTTGGCGGCGGCGTTGATCTTGTCGTCGACGTCGGTGATGTTGCGCGCATATTTGACGTGGCCGGCGCCATAGCGGTCGCGCAGCACGCGATAGAGCACGTCGAAAACGATCACCGGCCGCGCGTTGCCGATATGCGCGAAGTCGTAGACCGTCGGGCCGCAGACATACATGCGCACATTGGCCGCATCCAAGGGCGCGAATTCCTCCTTGCGGCGCGTCAGGGTGTTGTAGAGCGAAAGGGCCATGCGGCGGTGGAGTCTCGCGGTTTGCGCGCCAGTCCTAACAAATCGAGCCGACGCGGTCGATACCGCTACGGCGACCCGGCAAAATACGCGAATGACCGCGCCAGAAACAGCACGCCGAGGACGCCAAACAGGATTGCCGCACCAACGTGAATCGCCCGCATCGGCAGGCGCTTCTCGAAAGCCTTGCCGATAAAGACGGCCGGCAGGTTGACGAGCATAAGCCCCGCCGTCGATCCGCCGATTACCGCGAATAGATTCGGATAACCGGCCGCCAGCGCCGCGGTGGCGATCTGGGTCTTGTCGCCCATCTCGGCGACGAAGAACGTCACCAGCGTGGCGATGAACGCGCCGCGATTTTTGGCCGCGATCGCCCCGTCATGCGTGTCGGCCTTGAGCGCCCAGACACCCATGGCGACGAGGCCCAACCCGACGACGCCGTCGACCAGCCCCGGCGTCAGCAACGCGCCGAACGAACGGCCGACGATGCCGGCGAGCGCATGCGCCGCCAGGGTCGCCAGCAACATGCCGGCCAGGATCGGCCACGGCCGGCGATAGCGCACGGCCAGCATAAAGGCGATGAGCTGCGTGCGGTCACCGAGCTCGGCGACCGCCACCGTGGCGAACGAGACGAGAAAAGATTCCATGCAGGCATCCGGGCCAGGCGGGGTGAAACCACGGCCGAGCCTTCCCGCCCGGCAAGCGGAAGGATCGGACCGTTGGTCTCGCCATGCTCGTGAGCCCCATGCGCCATGGCGATGATCGCCAAGTGTGTTGACGCATGGCCCGGACACGCCGGGCGGCTACTCCCCAAGGTGGGCGCATCCTAGTGCGGGGGCATGCGCCCGTCGAGCGCGATCCGGCGCGCAGGCCGACGATGCGCGGCGCCCCGCTTTGAAAATTCGTTAGGTTTCGAACTATAATCGGCGCGGGAGGGCCGGCCATGAGCATCGATGCGCGGCTGCAACGCCTGATCAATCTCGCCGCGCCCTATTGGGCGGGCGAAGCCGAAGTGGTGCGAACCTATTGGAGTTCGCCCCAGCGCACGCGTTCGACCGACCTTCTGTGGCTGTCGCGCCAATGCTTCAAGGAATTCTGGGGCTCGGGCGTCGGCAAGTACGACAAGGGCGGCATCTTCCTCGGCGTGCTCAAGA
>JAGWIH010000249.1 GCA_028866355.1 Alphaproteobacteria bacterium | reverse complement strand
TTTCGACGACGCCGTCTGGGCCGCGCCCGATCCCGACCGTGACGGCGGCTGGCACGCGCTCGTCGCCATCGCCGACGTGGCGCACTATGTCCGCGCCGGTGATGCACTTGATGCCACAGCGCGCGACCGCGGCAACTCGGTCTACTTCCCGGATCGCGTCGTGCCGATGCTGCCTGAAGCGCTGTCGAACGAGCTCTGCTCGCTCAAGCCCGGCGTCGACCGCGCCTGCATGACGGTCGATCTGTGGATCGACGCCGACGGACAATTAACACGGCATCAATTCCGCCGCGGACTGATGCGTTCCGCCGCGCGATTGACCTACGAGGAAGCGCAGGCGGCGGCCGACGGCCGGCCGAACGACAAGACGGCGCCCTTGCTCGACCGCGTCTTGAAGCCGCTCTACGGCGTCTATCGTGCGCTCGAACGCGCACGCGCGGCGCGCGGCACGCTCGACCTCGACATTCCCGAGCGACGGATCTTGCTCGATCCCTCCGGCCGCATCGCGCGGATCGAGCCGCGCGACCGTCTCGACAGCCACAAGCTGATTGAAGAACTCATGATCGCGGCCAACGTGGCGGCCGCCGAGACCTTGGAACGGCTGAAGCAACCGTGCATGTACCGCGTGCACGACTCGCCGGACCCGGAAAGGCTCGCGGCGCTTGCGCGCTTTCTCGACGGCATCGGCATCCACGGCCTCACCCTCGCGCGCGGCCAAGTGGTGCGGCCGCAGCATTTCAACGCCATTCTGCGGCGCGCCAAAGGCACGCCCTACGAGCGACTGGTGAATGCGCTGGTGCTGCGCAGCCAGGCGCAGGCCGAATACAGTCCCGAGAATCTCGGCCATTTCGGTCTGTCATTGCGGCGTTACGCGCACTTCACCTCGCCGATCCGGCGCTATGCCGATCTTCTCGTCCACCGCGCGCTGATTTCGGGCCATCATTTCGGTCGTGACGGGCTGCCGCAGCCGGCCGGCGATTTCAAAGCCATCGGTGCGCACATTTCGATGACCGAGCGGCGCGCTGCGGCCGCCGAGCGCAGCGCCGCCGATCGCTACACCGCGGCCTTCCTCGCCGAGCGAGTCGGCGCCGAATTCGCCGCCCGCATTAACGGTGTCACCCGCGCCGGTCTGTTCATCACACTCGATGAAACCGGCGCGGACGGCCTGATCCCGATCCGCACGTTGCCCGGCGACTATTACATCCACGACGAGGCCCACCACAGTCTCAAGGGCCGCCGCTCGGGCCGGACCTATGTTCTGGGCGATCCGGTGCGAGTCCGGTTGGCCGAAGCCGACACGGTTACCGGCAGCCTGCTTTTCGCGATGACCGAGGACTCGCCGCGCCGCCCTTCGCCGCCGAAACGGCCGCGCCGTTAACCTCAGTTCGTTCGACGTAAAGCGCCGGAGTAAGGTTTTCGGCATCGGCCATTAACCCTCTATCTGCTTGCAACCGGTACGCGCCGAAGGCAAAAATGGCCGCGGTGGGGAAACATTAATTTCGGCCAACCATGATTGCCCGGGGGAACGTTCGCCGAAACATCGCTCGTGTGCCTCGAGCCCTCACTAAAACGGCGATTTTTTCGGTCCTTGCGCTTTGCGCCTGCGCCGCTCAGCCGACGGGCAGCGGCGTTCAGCCTACGCCACTCGCCAACAGCGGCGAGACCGAGCTGTTCAGCGAAACCTATCAAAGCATCATCGAATATCACGTCGACGCGACGCGCGCCGACGCACTCTCGCTCGCCGCCCTCGGCGACCTAACGAGCGTCGATCCCGACATCACGGTGAACCGCGACGGCGACGATATTGCGCTGCGCCGGGACACCCAAATTTGGCGCCTCCACGCGCCGGCGCCATTCGATACCGCCGCCTGGGGCGCGCTGACCGCGACGCTGGTGCAAACGGCCCGCGACGCCTCGCCCAAGGTCGCCGCGGTCGCGCCTGACAAGCTCGAACAAGAGCTGATCGATCACATGCTGGCGACGCTCGACCGCTTTTCGCACTATGCGCGGCCGGCGGTCGCTCGCGAGTGGCGCGCCGCCCGTGACGGATATGGCGGCATCGGCATCATCCTTGCCGACGCGCCCGAGACGCGCATCACCGCCGTGATGGCCGATTCACCGGCGGCGCGTGCCGGCATCCACATCAACGACCGCATTGTTATGCTCGACGGTGTGTCGTCCAACGCGCTCTCGCCGACGCAGCTCCGCAGCCGCCTGCGCGGGCCGGCGTTGAGCACGGTCGTTTTGGGAATCCAGCGGGCCGGGCTCGACAAGCCGCTGAAGTTGACCCTGCAACGCGCGCACCTCGTGCCGCCGAGCGTCACCCTCGAAGAGCGCGGCGACGTCGCCGTGATTGCGATCGCGAGCTTCAATCAGCAGACCGGCGACGGCGTCATCGACGCCTTGGCGCGCGCGCACCGTGAAATGGGCGGGCATCTGAAGGGAATTGTCCTCGACTTGCGCGGCAACCCAGGCGGCTTGCTCGATCAGTCGGTCGTCGTCGCGAGCCAGTTCCTCGACGGCGGCACGATCGCGACGACCATCGGCCGCAATCCCGAAAGCTTCCAGTATTTCGCCGCGCCGGCCAATCACCACGCGGATTCTTTGCCGCTCGTGGTTCTGGTCAACGGCGGTTCGGCGTCGGCCTCGGAAATCGTCGCCTCCGCGTTGCAGGATGCGGGCCGCGCCGTCGTGGTCGGAACGTCCTCTTACGGCAAGGGCACGGTGCAAACGGTGCTGCGCACGTCAAATGACGGCGAACTGACCGTCACCTGGGCGCGCTTGATCACGCCGAAGGGCTATTTCCTGCATCATCACGGCGTCGTGCCGACCGTCTGTACCGCCGGCCTGGCCGACAATGCCGACGCCGGCGTTATCCTGGCGAAAAGCCCGGGTCCGACTTTGAGCGAGGCGCGCGACACGCTCGACGACGCAGGCTGGACCGCATTGCGGGCCGCTTGTCCGCCCGCGCCGGAGCACGATCCGCTCGACCTTCGCGTCGCGCGTCACTTGCTGGAAAACCCGGTGATCTACGCCCGGCTGCTGGGTAACGATCCGGTCCGGCTGGCGCACGACTTCCACGCCACCACCGCGCACTGATCGGAGCGGGCCGGCGTCAGGTACGGCCGGCGCTGCAGAAATGCCACGCGTGCCCGTGGCGCGCGTAAAGCAGAAAATAATGATGGCCGTCGGCGTCGGCGATCAGGACAACGAGGCGGTCGCCGATGCAGCTCGCATCCGCATGGAGCGGCGGCGTAAGCCCTTTGGCCTTGGCGCAGGCCGCGACCAACGGCGGCAGCGCCGCACGAAGCGAGGCAAGCACCGCGCCATCGAGCGAGACATAGTAACGCGTCGCCGTGCCGCCCTTGACCGTGGCGCGGACCTCGATCCGGCCCAGCCGCGATTTGTAATAACCGGCTTCCTGTTGGCCGTCGGCGGTTCCCGGCGCGACAGGATGAAATGCGATTGCCGCGCAGTTCTGCGACGATAGCCGCTCAGCCGCCGGCGCGAGCCGCGCAAATCCGATCGCGGCACCGGCAACCACCAGCACG
>JAGWIH010000011.1 GCA_028866355.1 Alphaproteobacteria bacterium | reverse complement strand
TGGACGTGGCCGAAGGTGCCGTCGCCTTCGACCGGATCGTGGCTGACCGCCGTGCCTTGCGCCATGTTGATGGTCACGCTGTCGGAATGCAGCGCGTTACCTTTGTCTTGGTAGAGCTCGACGTTGCCGAACAGGTCGAGCAGCTGTTGTTGCGGCTGATAAAGGCCGACATAGGCGGTCAATTCGTCCCAATTGCCGGTGTTGGTCGTCAAATCCGCCTTCGGCGAATCGAGCGAGATTGCGTCGTCGACCTTGGGCATCTGGCTGGCCGAGTCGGCGGTGACGACGAAAGGCCGATTGTCGCGGTCGACGCCGGAATAGCGCGGATCGACCATGCGCACCTGCCGCGCTTGGCTGACGTCGATCTTCGGCATCTGCGCAAAGTGCACCCGGTCGATCGCGCCTTGGATCCGCGGCCAAACCGCGACCAGCAGCAAGAGTGCCAGAGCGGTTGCCGGCAGGATGCGCTTGGCGACGCCGACGAAGCGGCTGTAGCGGCGCAGCGACGCGGCGTTGCGTTCGGAGCCTGTGGGGCGCGTCTGCGCCAGATCGATCTGCGTCTTCACGCGATCCCCGCGCGCAGGCAATCGTGGATGTGCAGGATGCCGAGCGGCTTGTTGGCCGCGTCGACGACGAACAGGCTGGTGATGGCGTTCTGATTCATCGTCGCCAACGCTTCGGCGGCGAGCGCCTGCGGCCGGATGATCTTCGGGCGGCGGCTCATCACCGCGGCGACGCTGGCGCGCAGCAATCCATCGCCCATGTGGCGGCGCAAGTCGCCGTCCGTGATGACACCGGCCAAGCGGCCGGTGCCGTCGACGATGCCGACACAGCCGAAGCTTTTCGCGGTCATCGCCAGGATGGCGTCCGCCACGGCGGTCTCGATCGGCACCAGCGGCACCGCGGCGCCGTCATGCATGATGTCGGCGACTTTCAGCAGGCGACGGCCGAGGCGGCCGCCGGGATGCAGCTGCTGGAAATCGTCGGCCGAAAAGCCCTTGCGTTCGAGCAGGGCCACTGCCAGCGCGTCGCCCAACGCCATCATCATCGTCGTCGATGTCGTCGGCGCCAGGCCCATCGAACAGGCTTCGGCCGCGGCCGGCAGGCGCAGCGTCACGTCCGCCGCTTCGGCCAGCGCGCTGTTCTCGCGCGCGGTGATCGCAATCAGCGGCAAGGTGAAGCGCCGTGCATGCGCGATGACGTCGGCCAGCTCGTTGGTCTCACCCGAGTTCGACAGCGCCAGCACGGCGTCTCCGGCGGCAAGCATGCCAAGATCGCCGTGGCTCGCCTCGGCGGGATGGACGAACTGCGCCGGTGTGCCGGTCGACGCCAAGGTCGAAGCGATCTTGCGCGCGACATGGCCGCTCTTGCCCATGCCGGTGACAGTGACGCGGCCGGCGATCGACGCCAGCTTGTCGACGGCTTCGGCGAAACTTCCGTCGAGCTCGGCCGCCAACGCTTCGAGACCGACGATCTCGGTGTCGAGCACGCGGCGGGCGACGGTGATATCCGGTGACTCTTTCGTTTTGGCTATTGTGCGGCGCAACGACATTCTCCCGTTGCGAGCGTCTCCGACTGTGACGACCGGGGCGCGGGAACGGACATTCCCCCTCATCATAAGGGCACTATGCTCTCGCGATCCCCCGAAATCAACGGAACGGGGCGCGAACGGCACATTATTTGCTTGGGCGGGTTAAAAAATTACTCTCAATGCTCGAAAAGATCGGGACCCGGAAAGCCCGCGAGATCGAGGGCCGCCCGCGTCGGCAGGAAATCGAAGCACGCCTGGGCGAGCGCGGCGCGTCCTTCGCGGGCCAACATGATGTCGAGCCGCGCCTTGAGCGCATGCAGATGTTCGACATCGGCGGATGCGTAGCGTTTTTGCTCGTCACTCAATTCGGCCGCGCCCCAATCAGACGATTGCTGCTGCTTCGACAACTCGACGCCAAGAATCTCGCGGCAGAGATCCTTGAGGCCGTGACGGTCGGTGAAGGTCCGCGCGAGCTTCGACGCCACCTTGGTGCAATAGACCGGCGCCGCGCGCACACCGAGGTAGCGGTCAATCATCGCCAGGTCGAAACGCGCGAAGTGGAAAATCTTGAGAACCTTCGGATCGGCGAGCAGCGCCTTCAACCGCGGCGCGTCGTATTGTCCGGCGGCGAACTGCACCAGATGGCTGTGACCGTCGCCGGCCGACAACTGCACGAGACACAGGCGGTCGCGCGCCGGATCGAGGCCCATGGTTTCGGTGTCGATGGCAATCGCCTTGCCGAGCGTGAGGCCGGCCGGTAGATCGCCGCGATGCAGGTGGATGGTCATCGGCCTCGCCATGTCGGAAACGCCCGCGTCGCGCGGGCGTGTGGTGGTGCCCAGGAGAAGACTCGAACTTCCACGACCTTTCGGCCACTAGAACCTGAATCTAGCGCGTCTACCAATTCCGCCACCTGGGCAATCGGTCTGTGACTTAAGGGTGCGGTCCCGCTCTGTCAATGAGTCTCCGCGTTTCCGGGCTTTGGGCCGGGCTCGCTTGGTGCCTCCGGCTGTTGTAAAACACCGCCGCAAACAACGGGCAGAGATCATGCGGTATCGGCGGATTGTCGTTGTCGGCGCTTCGGGCTTCGTCGGGCGCTATGTGGTCAAGCACCTCGCGGCCGAAGGCGCGGCGATTGCCGCGGTCTGCCGCACGGCGAGCTCGGCCGGATTTCTCCGGCCGATGGGCGATGTCGGCCAAATCGCGCTGATCGATGCCAACATCGCCGATCGCAACCGGCTGGCGCCGCTCCTCAACGGGGCCGAGGGCGTGGTCTATGCCGCCGGGATTCTCTTTCAGCGCGGCGCGCAACGCTTTAGCACGCTGCACGAAACCGGACCGGCCGGCCTCGCGGCGCTCGCCGCCGCCGCTGGCGTCCGGCGTTTCGTGCATATCTCGGCGCTCGGCGCCGATCTGGCGTCGCCCGCGCTTTACGGTCGCTCGAAAGCAGCCGGCGAGGCGGCGGTGCGCGCGGCGTTTCCGGCGGCGACAATTCTGCGGCCGTCGCTGATCTTTGGACCCGAGGATTCGTTCTTCAACCGTTTTGCCGGCATCGCGCGCGTGTCCCCGGTGCTGCCGCTGATCGGCGGCGGCCACACGCGCTTCGCGCCGGTCTACGTGGGCGACGTCGCGGCGGCCGTGGCGGCGGCGCTCGACCGCGAGGATGCGCCCGGCCGGACCTATGAGCTCGGCGGGCCGGGGATCGAAACGCTGCGGGCGTTGTTCGAAATGATTCTGCGCGAGATCAGGCGCCGGCGGCTCCTCCTGCCGGTGCCGTTCGGCCTTGCGTCAATGCTTGCGCTATTCAATGAGCTGCTGCCACAGCCGCCGCTCACCCGCGACCAGGTGCGCATGCTGCAACGCGATTCCGTGCCGGCGTCTGGCGCGCCGGGTCTCGCCGCGCTCGGCGTCGAACCAACGGCGCTCGAATTGATTTTGCCGACCTACCTCGATCGGTATCGGCGGCAAGGCGGCCTGACCCGCGCGGCGTTGCTCTGACGCCGGGCCAAGACACGGCGCAGCCTGCGACTGACGGCGCGCGCCGGGTGGCGTTATCATAGGCCGGCATGCGCGTCCTTTATCATCTGTGGCTATCGCCCTTCTCGCGCGCCATTCGCCTGGTGCTCGGCGAGAAGGGACTCGAGTTCTCCATGAAGGTCGAAAAGACCTGGGAACGACGCGCCGAATTTCTCGCGCTCAATCCCGCCGGCGAGGTGCCCGTGCTGATCGAACCGGACGGGACGGTTCTGGCTGGCGGGTGGCCGATCGCCGAATATCTCGACGAGGTCTATCGCGACAAGCTGCTGATCGGATTGAATCCGGTCGACCGCGCCGAGGTTCGGCGCGTGGCATCGTGGTTCGATCACAAGATGAACAGCGAAGTGACCGACGGCCTGGTGACCGAAAAGATCATGAAACGGTTCCTCGGCATCGGCACGCCGGATTCGACCGTGCTGCGGGCTGCAAAATCCAATCTCGCCTATCACCTCGAATACATCACCTATCTCGCCGAACGGCGGCGCTGGCTCGCCGGCGATCATTTCTCGCTCGGCGACATCGCGGCGGCGGCGCACCTTTCGGTTGTCGATTATCTTGGCGACGTGCCGTGGGACGCGCACGAGCCGGCGAAGGAATGGTACGCGCGGGTTAAATCGCGCCCGGCCTTCCGGCCGCTGCTGGCGGACCACATTCCGGGCGCGCCGCCGCCGAAGCACTACGCCGATCTGGATTTCTGACGCGCCGACGATCAGCGCGGCGGCGTCTGCGGACTGCCCGTGACCAGCGGGTTGTCGTCGATATGCGCCAGATTGTCTCGCGCGTCCTTTGCCGCCTCCGACGTCGGCGCGAGGGCGATGACCCGCTGCCAATCGGTTTGGGCGCCGGCGTTGTCGCCGCGCAGCCGCCTTATGTTGCCCCGCTCGAGCAGGCCCGGCACCGAGTTTGGTGACAAGGCGAGGGCGTGTGTGGCGTCGGCCTGCGCGAGTTCGAGCGCGTCGGCCCCGCCGACGTGACGATAGGCCGAGGCGCGGAACACCAACGCGTCGACGTTCTTTGGATCGGCTTCGAGCGCGCGGTTGAGATCGTCGATCGCTTCCCAATAATGGCCGCCATCGGCCAGCGCTTCGGAGCGGTCGATCAAAAATTCCGGATTGTGCGGCACGAAGCTGAGCGCGGCATCGAATGCGGTCTTGGCGCGATCGGGTTGATCGGCGAGCAGCCAAGCCTGGCCCGCTTGGTCGAGCGCGTCGCCGCGCAGCTCCGCCGGCTCGCCCATCATCTGGCTGGCGAGTGCCTCGAGACGTTGCGCCGCCTCGGCATAGCGCTTGAGCCCGATGAGGGCGATCGCCGCGCAATGTTGGGCGGGAAATCCGCCGCCGAGCGCGCGCCAATCCTCGGCGGCCTTGAACGCCGCCGCGGGCTCGCGCTTTGCGTCCGCCAGGCAGGAATCATAGCGCTGCGACGGCGGCAGCACCGGAATGACGGGCACGGGCGCCGGCGCGGCGCCGATCAGCAACGGTAGAACCAATAATAGTACGGCTCTATTCGCCTGCCTGCGCAGCATGATCCCGATCGACGGTGTCGCCGCGAGCGGGTGCCGGCGCGGCATGGGCGGGCGCAAACCACAGCCGCACCTTTTCGAGGTAAAGATAAATTACGGGCGTGATGAACAGCGTCAGCGCCTGCGACACGATCAGGCCGCCGACGACGGCAAGACCCAGCGGCCGGCGCAATTCGGAGCCAGCGCCGAAGCCGATGGCGATCGGCAATCCACCCATGATCGCGGCCATGGTGGTCATCATGATCGGCCTGAAGCGGAGCAAGCAGGCCTCGAACATTGCCTGATCGGCGGTGACGTCGCCGGCGCGCTGCCGTTCAAGCGCAAAATCGATCATCATGATCGCGTTCTTCTTGACGATGCCGATGAGCATGACGATGCCGATGATCGCGATGATGTTGAGGTCCTCGTGGAACACGAGCAGCGTGCCGAGCGCGCCGAGCCCGGCGGCCGGCAAGCCGGATAGGATCGTGATCGGATGGATGTAGCTCTCATACAAGATGCCGAGCACGATGTAGATCACCAGGAGGGCCGCGGTCAGCAACAGGCCCTGGCCCTGGAGTGCCGCCTGAAAGACCTGGGCGTTGCCTTGGAAGCCGGTGTTGACCGTGACCGGCAAATTGACCTGCCGTTCGAGCCGGCTGATTGCGTTGACGGCGGCGCCGAGCGACACGCCGGGCGCCAAGTTGAACGAAATGGTGACCGACGGCAGCTGGCCTTGGTGGTTGACCGTGACGGGACCGACGCCGGACGCGATCGTCGCGACCGCGCCGAGCGGCACCGTCTGACCCGTAGCGCTCTTCAGGTAGATTTTGGACAGATCTGACGGCGATTGCTGGAAACGCTTGTCGAGCTCGAGGATGACTTCGTAATCGTCCGATGGCTCGTAGATTGTCGATATCTGCCGCGCACCGAAGGCGCTGTAAAAGGTGTTGCGGATCTGGTCGACCGTGATGCCGAGCGATGCGGCCTTGTCGGTGTCGACATGAACGATCGCCTGGCGGTTGCGCAGCTGGAGGTCCGAATTCACGTCCTGGAAGCCCGGCAGATGCGCGATGCGGCCTTCCATATCGGTGGCGTACCGGTAGAGTTCGTCGGTATCGGCGTCCTGCAATGTGTATTGATAGGTGCTCTTCGAGAGGCGGCCGCCGAGCCGGATGTCCTGCAGGCTTTGCAGGAATGTGCGCATGCCGGGCACTGTCGCCAGCTTCGGCCGCAGTTCCTGGATGACTTCATCGGCCGTCAGGTTGCGCTCGCTGCGCGGCTTCAACTGGATGAAGAGACGGCCGTTGTTGAGCGCAGGGCTGAAATTGGTCGCGCCGATGATCGAGCTGACATCCGATACGTTGGGGTCGTCGCTGATGATTTTGGCGACGATTTTCTGGTGATCGACCATCGACTGGAAGGACGCGTCCTGCGGCCCTTCGGTAAAGGCGAATAGATAACCGGTGTCGACACTCGGGAAGAACCCCTTGGGCACGACCGTGAACAACACCGCACTCAAGATGACCGACAGGATAGTGATGCCGAGCACTGTGCGCCGGCGTCGCATGACGCGGATCAGCATCCATTCGTAGCCGGCACGCAGTTTTTCGAAACCCACCTCGGACCAGCGCAGAACGATGAACTGCTTTTCTCCCTCATGGTGCGGCTTCAGCAACCGCGAACACAGCATCGGCGTCAGAGTCAGCGACACCAGGCCCGAGATCAGGATGGTCATGCTGATGGTGACGGCGAATTCACGGAAGACGCGGCCGACGATGCCGCCCATGAACAGCACCGGAATGAACACCGCCACCAGCGAGAAGGTGATCGATATGATGGTGAAGCCGATCTCGCGCGAGCCGCGAAAGGCCGCATCCATCACGCGCTCGCCGCGCTCGACGTGACGCACGATGTTTTCAAGCATGACGATGGCGTCGTCGACGACGAAGCCGACGGACAGCGTCAGTGCCAGCAGCGACAGATTGTCGATGCTGTAGCCCATGACGTACATGCCCGCGAAGGTGCCGATGATCGAGACCGGCAACGCCAGCGCCGGAATGATCGTCGCGGTGGCGTTGCGCAAGAACAGATAGATCACCATCACGACCAAAAACGCCGTCAGCATCAGCGTGAACTGGACGTCGTTGACCGAATTGCGGATCGACACCGAGCGATCGGCCATGACGTTGAGCTTGGCAGCCGCCGGCAGCTGCGCCTCGAAGACCGGCAGCAGCCGCTTGATCGAATCCACCACCTCGATGGTGTTGGCGTTGGGCTGTTTCTGGATGCCGAGAATGATTGAGCGCTGACCGTTGTACCAGGCCGCGACCTGATCGTTTTCGACGCTATCGGCGACGGTCGCGATGTCCTGAAGCCGCACCGGTGCGCCGTCGCGATAAGCGATGATGATCGGTTTGAAGTCGGCCGCGCGATGATGCTGCTTCATTTGCAGCGTAAAGCTCTGGTCGCTCCCCATGAGCGTGCCGACCGGCGTGTTGGAATTGGCCGCGGCAACGGCATTTTGAACGTCCTGCAAGGTCAAGCCCTTGGCGGCCAGCGCCTCGGGATTGACCTGGACGCGGAGCGCGTATTTCGCGGCGCCGAAGATGTTGACCAGCGCGACGCCCGGCAGGGTCGAGATGCGCTCGGCCATCATCGTCTCGGCGTATTCGTCGAGCATCGACAACGGCAACGTATCGGAATGCAGGGCCAGCAGGATGACGGATAAATCGGCCGGGTTGACCTTCTGGAAGCTCGGCGGCGTCGTCATTTCGACCGGCAGTTGCTTGGCTGCGGTGGTCATCGCCGCCTGTACGTCGAGCGCCGCACCGTCGATGTTGCGGTTAAGGTCGAACTGCATCGTGATGCTGGTGACGCCTTGGCCCGACGTTGACACCATCGAATCGAGGCCGGCTATGGTCGAGAACTGGCGTTCGAGCGGCGTCGCCACCGACGACGCCATGGTTTCGGGCGAAGCGCCCGGCAGCTGTGCCGAAACCACAATGGTGGGAAAATCGACTTGCGGGATCGCCGCCACCGGCAGCAGCCGGTAACCGAACAAGCCGAAGATCACGAAGGCCATCATCAGCAACGTCGTCATCACGGGACGACGTATGCAGGTCTCCGGCAACGTCATGACTGCGAGTCCGGCTTTACTCCGGGACTGCGGATCTCGACCTTGCTGCCGTCGGTCAGACGCAGCTGGCCGTCGGTGGCCACGCGCTCGCCGGCGGTGAGCCCGGCGCTGATGACGCTGACGCCGTCAATCGTGCGCGCGACCGTTACCGGCTGCATATGCGCGATGCCGCCATCCTTGATCACGTAGACGTACGAGGTGTTCTGGCCGACGAGCACGGCCGCCGCCGGCACGGTGAGCGCATCGGGATCGACCCGTTCGGTCACCGAGACGTTGACAAACTGTCCGGGCCAGAGGCGCTGCTGCGAATTCTCGAACACCGCCTTCGCCGCGATCGTGCCGGAATTGACGTCGACACTGTTGTCGAAGAAGGCAAGCTTGCCGGCGATCGCCGGACCGTCATCGCCGTTCGGCTTCGCTTGGACCGTTACTGGTCCCTTCGCCATGGCGTCGCGCAAGCCGGGCAATTCCGATTGCGGCAAGGTGAACCCGACATAGATCGGCGAAATCTGGTTGATGGTGACGAACGGCAGGTCATTGGCCTTGATGCTGTTGCCAGCCTTGATGTTGATCGTGCCGGCGCGGCCGTCGATCGGTGCGACGATCGTGTAATAGCTCAACTGCGCCTGAAGATCGTCGACTTGCGCCTGGAGTGCCTGCTCGTTCGCCACGGCCGTGTCGTAAACCTGGCGCGAGACGAACTGTTGCGACACCAGCGGCTTGTAACGCGCCACGTCGCGCTTGGCGTTTTCGAGCTGCGCCTTCATCTGCTCGAGTTGCGCGCGTGCGGCGCGATCGTCGAGCTTGAACATGATCTCGCCGGTCTTGACGAACTGCCCGTCCTTGATGAGGACGTCGGTGATGTAGCCGTCGACGCGCGACTTGACGACCACATTGGCGATCGTCTGCACGGTGCCGATGGTCTCGATCCGCACCGGCATCGGCTGCTGCGTCACGGCGGCAATCGCGACTGGAACTGGCGGCTGTGTCGGTGCGGTTGCGACGCGCGATGGCGCCAGGACGGCATAGCCGATGGCGGCGACAGCGACGATCGCGGCGGCCGCGCCCAACCGCACGAGACGAATTCGATGGCCCGTTTTTTCAAGGACTGCCATGCGGCGCAAGCCCGAAAAGCGCCCTTGGCGCCAATAGTTTAACATTGATTCCCCACTATACCGACCCTATCGGTCATATGCCAGAAGGCGCGCGTCTATCCCTGGCAATTTCGCCGCCGCCGCACCCGCGTTCCGGTCAATTCTACGCGACGACATTTGTGCCGCCGGTTAACCGCGCTTCATGGCAGGGCTGCCGCATTACGAGTTGTCGCACCGCGGTCGCCGGTCCTAGCGTTAAGCCGTCCCGTTGCGAGGAGTTTCCGATGGCACATCCGAATTACCGCGAGCTTGCCGCTGACGCCTATCGCGCGCTCGGCGCCGTGCACACACTGATGCGCAAATCGTCGATCGAGGCGACGCTCGTCGATCTGATTTATCTGCGCATATCGCAACTCAACGGCTGCGCCTACTGCGTCGATCTGCACACGCACGATCTGCTCGCGGCCGGCGAGAAGCCGCAGAAGCTTTACAACATGACGGTTTGGCGCGAGGCGCCGTTCTTTTCGCCACGCGAACGCGCCGCGCTCGCTTGGGCCGAGGCGCTGACCCGGCTGCCGGTCGAGCCGCCGAGCGAAGCGCTGCGCGAGGAAACGCGGCGCGCCTTTTCCGACAAGGAATTCGCCGACCTGACGTTCGTCATCGCAACAATGAACGCCTACAATCGTCTCGGCGTCGGGTTCGAGCTCCGGCCCAGCTTGCGCAACTGACGTCTAGTCGAGCAGCGCGGCCAGCGTCCGCATCAGCATCGCGAGATCGGCGTCGCGCGACAGGCGGTGATCCCCGTCCTTGACCAGCGTGATCCGCACATCGGCGGCGGCGAGGCGCTCGGCCAACGCCAGGCTGCGCTGCCACGGCACGTCATCGTCGCGCATGCCGTGGAGGAGGCGCACCGGACCGTCGAATGGAATCGCCGATCGCATGATGAGGTGTTGCCGGCCATCGTCGATCAGCTTGCGTGTAATGAGGTAGCCTTGCTCGCTATAGGCCGAAGGAATTCGAGCCGAACCGTCGCGTTCGATGGTTTGGCGCACCGCGGGCGGGAACTGGGCCCACATCAAATCCTCGGTCGCGTCGGGCGCTGCGGCGATGCCGATCAGCGCCTTGATCCGCTGCGGCCGTGCGGCGGCGAGCAACAGCATGATCCAGCCGCCGAGGCTCGATCCGACCAGGATCTGCGGGCCATCGGTCAAGGTGTCGAATACCGCGAGCGCGTCGTCGCGCCACCGGCTCACGGTGGCATCCGCGAACGCGCCGGATGACTGGCCGTGGCCGAAATAATCGAAACGGAGAAAGGCCTGACGGCGCGATTCGCAGAAGCGGTCGAGCGCGACGGCTTTCGTGCCGGTCATGTCCGACATGAATCCGCCGAGAAAGATCACGCCGGGGCCGCGGCCGCGACGACGATGGTAGGCGATTGTCGCGCCGTCCTCGCGTGTTAAGATGGACGGCGGAAGGTTTTGCAATTCAGCCATCGTCGATCCGGTGAATGCTTAATGAAGGACGCCGAGCCTAGCATCCGGGCTGCGGACGTGAAACGACGCCCGACTGTCCTCCAGGTTCTGCCTGCGCTGGTCGCGGGCGGCGTCGAACGTGGCACGGTCGACGTAGCGGCGGCGCTCGCGGCCGCCGGCTGGCGCTCATTGGTGGCGAGCGCCGGCGGTCCGATGACGCGCGAGCTCGAGCGCGCGGGTGCGACGCATTTCTCCTTGCCGCTCGCATCGAAAAATCCGTTCGTCATACACGCCAACGTCGGGCGGCTCGCGGCGTTCATCCGCGCGAACGAAGTCGATATCGTCCATGCGCGCTCGCGGGCGCCGGCGTGGAGCGCGCGTGCCGCGGCCCAGAATGCCGGCGTTCATTTTCTCACCACCTTCCACAACGCCTACGGCAGCAAATCCTGGCTCAAGCGGCGCTACAATGCGGTGATGGCCGGGGGCGAGCTGGTCATCGCCAACTCCAATTTCGTCGCCGATCACGCCGCGGCCACTTACGGCATTCCGCGCGAACGTCTACGCGTGATTCACCGCGGCGTCGACGTGACGCGCTTCGATCCGGAAAAAGTCAGTGCCGAGCGCATGGCCCGGTTGGCGCAAGAGTGGCGCCTGCCCGACGGCGTGCCGGTGGTGATGCTGCCGGGCCGGCTGTCGCGCTGGAAAGGGCATTTCGTCCTGATTGAGGCGATGAAGCGGCTCAATCGGCCGCAGGTCCATACGCTGATCGTCGGTGCCGGCGGCGATCCCAAATATCGCGCGCGGCTCGACGCTGCAATCAGGCGCGCCGGCTCAAGCGTCACGTTTCGCGTCCTCGACGAATGCCGCGACATGCCGGCGGCATACATGCTGGCCGACGTCGTCGTGTCGGCCTCGACCGAGCCGGAAGGTTTCGGCCGCGTCATCGTCGAGGCGCAAGCGATGGGTCGGCCCGTGGTGGCGACATCGCACGGCGGCGCCGTCGAGACGGTGGTGCCCGGTCAGACCGGATGGTTGGCGCGGCCGAGCGACGCCGACGCGCTGAGTGCGGCGATTGCGGAAGCCTTGGCGCTCGATGGTCCGGGTCGCGCGCAGCTCGCCACCCGCGCGATCGCCCATGTGCGGGCGAATTTCACCACGGCGGTGATGGTGGCGCGCACGATCGCCGTGTATCAGGAATTGTTGAGCGCCGCGCCGGCGCCGGTCACCGCGACCGTCGCGGCCTGAGCGGACGCCGCCGGGTGACGGAACGGATCCTCGTCATCAAGCTTGGTGCGTTGGGCGATTTCGTCCAGGCGATGGGACCCGCCGCGGCGATCCGCAGGCATCATCCGCAGGCGCGGATCACATTGCTGACGACGCCGGCCTATGCGGAGCTCGGCCGGCGTGCACCCTATTTCGACGACGTCTGGACCGACGAACGGCCGGGCTGGATGCGTCCTTGGGCGCTGGCGTGTCTGGTGCGCCGGTTGCGCGCCGCGTCGTTCGATCGGGTCTACGATCTGCAGACGTCCGATCGCTCGAGTCTTTATTTTCATCTGCTGTGGCCGCGGCAGCCGGAATGGTCCGGTATCGCCGTGGGCGCGTCGCATCCGCACGCCAATCCCGATCGCGACCGGATGCATACGATCGACCGCCAAAGCGATCAACTGGCGATGGCCGGCATCGCCGCGGTGCCGCCGCCGGACCTGTCGTGGGCGGCCACCGACATCGCGCGGTTCGAATTGCCGGGCCGCTTCGTCCTGCTGGCGCCCGGCGGCTCGCGGCACCGGCCGGAGAAACGCTGGCCAGCCGGCCGCTATATGCGGCTCGCGAGTTTCTTGAGCAATATCGGATTGGCGCCGGTCCTGGTCGGGGGGCCGGACGATGCCGCCGCCGGTGGTGAGATCGCGCGCGACTGCCCGGCGGTCCGCAATCTGATCGGGCGGACCGGTTTGGGCGATCTGGTGGCGCTCGGCCACGCCTGTGTCTACGCCGTCGGCAACGACACCGGTCCGATGCATCTGATCGTCGCTGGCGGCGCGCCGGCGACCGTGCTTTATTCCGCCGCATCCGATCCCGCCTTGACCGCGCCGCGCGGCGCGCACGTCACGATTCTCCGCCGCGACGACCTCGGCGATTTGCCGGTAGAGGCGGTTGCCGCGACGCTTCCCTTGCGATAAACCGGCGCCCATGCCCGAGGCCAAAGCCGCCGATTCGATTACGGTCACGCTGCCTGACGGCGCCGCGCGCCATTTCCCGCGTGGCGTCACCGGCGCCGACATCGCCAAGGCAATCGGCCCCGGTCTCGCCAAGGCGGCGCTCGCGATTGCGGTCGACGGCGCGCCCAAGGATCTGGCGGCACCGATCAAGCGCGACGCGAAAATCGCCATCCTGACGCGCGATTCACCGCCTTCGCTCGAGATCATCCGCCACGACGCGGCGCACGTCATGGCCGAGGCGGTTAAGGAGCTTTATCCCGAAACCCAGGTGACGTTCGGTCCGGCGACCGACACGGGCTTTTACTACGATTTTGCGCGCGACACGCCGTTCACGCCCGAGGATCTGGGGAAGATCGAACAGCGCATGCACGAAATCGTCGATCGCGATGAGGGGATCACGCGCGAGGAATGGGAACGCGACAAGGCCGTGCAGTTCTTCGCCGACCAGGGCGAAAAGTATAAGGCGGAGTGGATTCACGAAATCCCGGCGCACGAGGTGATCAGCCTTTATCGCCAGGGTCGCTTCGTCGATCTCTGCACCGGACCGCATCTGCCGTCGACCGGTAAGCTCGGCCACGCCTTCAAGCTCACGAAGGTCGCCGGCGCCTATTGGCGCGGCGACGCGCGCAACGCGCAGCTCCAACGCGTCTACGGCACCGCCTGGGCGCACGACAAGGACCTGAAGCAGTATTTGTTTCAGCTTGAAGAGGCGGAAAAACGCGACCATCGCCGTCTCGGCCGCGAGCTCGATCTCTTCCATCAGCAAGAGGAAGCCGCCGGCAGCGTCTTCTGGCACCCGAAAGGTTGGACGCTCTATCGCACCATCGAGAATTACATCCGCATGCGGCTCGCGCGTGTCGGTTATGTCGAGGTGCGCACGCCGCAGCTGATCGATCGCAAGCTGTGGGAGGAATCCGGTCACTGGGAAAAATTTGCCGAGCACATGTTCACCGTCGAGAACGCCGACAAGGAAACCGGCGTCAAGCGCGTGCTGGCGATCAAGCCGATGAATTGCCCCGGCCATGTGCAGATCTATCGCCAGCATCTGCATTCCTATCGCGAACTGCCGCTGCGCATGGCCGAATTCGGCTCGTGTCATCGCAACGAACCGTCCGGCGCCTTGCACGGCATCATGCGCGTGCGCGCCTTCACCCAGGATGACGCGCACATCTTCTGCACCGAAGACCAGATCACGTCCGAGAGCGTCGCGTTCTGCGATCTGCTGCGTTCGGTCTATCGCGATTTCGGCTTCGAGGACGTCTCGGTCAAATTTTCCGATCGGCCCGCGAAGCGCGCCGGCGACGATGCGGTGTGGGATCGCGCCGAAGCCGCGCTCAAGACCGCGGTCGAAGCGGCGAAGCTGCCCTACACGCTCAATCCCGGCGAAGGCGCGTTCTACGGGCCGAAGCTCGAGTTCGTGCTGCGCGACGCGATCGGCCGCGATTGGCAATGCGGCACGCTGCAGGTGGATTTCGTCCTGCCCGAGCGACTCGACGCCAATTACATCGGCGAGGACGGCCAGCGCCATCGGCCGGTGATGTTGCATCGCGCCATCCTCGGTTCGCTCGAGCGCTTTATCGCCATTCTGATCGAGCAGCATGCCGGCCGCTTTCCGCTGTGGCTGGCGCCGGTGCAGGCGGTGGTCGCGACCATCACCTCGGACGCCGATGCCTATGCCGGTACGGTGCTCGAGGCTTTAACCAAAGCCGGCCTGCGGGCGTCGGCCGACCTGCGCAACGAAAAGATCAACCTCAAGGTGCGCGAGCACAGTCTCGCCAAAGTCCCACTGCTACTGGTCGTGGGTGCCCGCGAAGCCGAAACCCAAAGCGTTGCGCTGCGTCGGCTGGGCGGCAAAGAACAGGAAGTCCTTGCGCTGGGCGAAGCCATCGCTAGATTGAAAGGCGAGGCAGCCGTGCCATCCGCGGCGCCCATATCTTAGGCAAGCAAGGAGCGTGTTGGAGGTGTTTCATACCGTCTAGACTACCCCCCGCCGTTGCGCATCGAGGGGCCGCCGCAAATGACGGTCCTCGTGTCAACGACGAGATCGCCGCGGCGCGTCTGCGCCTCGTCGACGAACGTGGCAACATGGTGGGCGTCGTCACCCGACACGAAGCCCTGACCCGCGCCCAAGAAGCCGGTCTCGATCTGGTCGAGGTCGCACCGCAAGCCAACCCGCCGGTCTGCAAGATCCTCGACTTCGGCAAGTTCAAGTACGAGGAGCAGAAGCGCAAAAGCGAAGCGCGCAAAAAGCAGAAGGTCATCGACGTCAAAGAGATCAAGCTCCGGCCGGGCATCGACGACCACGACTACGACGTCAAGATGCGCCAGATGCTGAAATTCATCGAGGAAGGCGACAAGGTGAAGATCGTCATGCGCTTCCGCGGCCGCGAGATGGCGCACCAGGATCTCGGCATGGTCGTGCTGATGCGCGTCAAGGACGGCCTCGACAAGGTGGCCAAGATCGAACAGTCGCCGCGCACCGAAGGCCGCCAGATGACGATGGTTATGTCGCCCAAATAGCCGGTCGGTGCGCGCCGACCTATCGGCGAATTCATCTCTCTGACAGGATCGTTTCAGACGTTGTCCGCCATGGTGGAGGCTGGCGCATCGGCGCCAGCCAATCACGGAGGTTACGATGAAGGTGTCTGTGCCTCTTGCCGCCGTCGCGGCCTTGTTCGTGTCGTCCGCCGCATTTGCCGCCGGGCCTGCACCCGCGTCCGCGACGCAGCCGGCGGCCACGCCGCCGTCGAGTGCCGTCAAGCCGGCTAAATCGCATGTTGCCGCGATCCGTCATCATGCCAAGCCGATGGCGGACGCGGCCGATATGACGACGGCCCTCAATTTGCTCGAAGCGCAGGGCTATTACGGTTTCACTGACTTCCAGCGTAGCGGCCAGAATTACACCGCGACCGTGACGCAGAAGGGCAAGACCTTCCAAGTGACGGTCGACCCGCGCACGCGCCAGGTCACGCGCGGTTAACGCACCGGGCGGGACGCGACGCCTGCTGGCGCGCCGCGTCCCGGCCGCTTGCCATTCCAGTCCTCGGTCTGTATAACCCCGGCCCAACCGGCGGCCGGGCTTACGGGCATGCCTCGGCGGCCAAAAATTAAAATCTGCGAAACGAACCCAATTTCGAGAAAGGCACCGAAATGCCCAAGCTCAAGACCAAATCCGGAGCGAAAAAGCGCTTCGGTCGCACCGCCTCGGGCAAGATCAAGGCGGCCAACGCACACAAGCGCCACCTCCTTATCAACAAGTCGAAGCGCGGCAAGCGCAACGCCAAGGGCACCGTCACGCTCCAGCCGGGCGACGCCAAGCTGGTGATGACGTACATGCCTTATATGAGGGGCTAGGAGCGCGCCATGGCACACGTCAAACGCGGCGTCACCGGCCGCGCCCGTCACAAGAAGGTGCTCGGTCTGGCCAAGGGTTACCGCGGCCGTGCCAAATCGTCGTTCCGTATCGCGATCGAGAAGGTCGAAAAAGGCCTGCGCTATGCGTATCGCGATCGCCGGGCGAAGAAGCGCAATTTTCGCGCCCTGTGGATTCAGCGCATCAACGCCGGCGCGCGCGAAGAAGGCCTGACCTATTCGCAGTTCATGAACGGCTTGCGGCTCGCCGGTGTCACGCTCGACCGCAAGATGCTGGCCGATATCGCCATGCGCGAGCCGGCCGCGTTCAAGGCCATCGTTGCTCAGGCGCGCGACGCCCTGCCCAAGGCCTAGGCCTTCGCGCCGGGCCCTGCGTAATATGCCGGACAAGGTCGTCCCGCCCGTGAGCGCGGGCCGATCGGTGCCTTCGGCCTGAGGAGCGTGCACGTGGCGATGGAAAGCCTCGACCACATCCGCGACGAGTTGCTGCGCCTGGTGAAAGGCGCGACCAGCCTCGACGGGCTGGAGCAGGCCCGGGTCGGCGCGCTCGGCCGCAAAGGCCGTCTCACCGGCCTGTTGAAGGAACTCGGCGGTCTCGCGGCCGACGACCGCAAGACGCGCGGCGCGGCGCTCAATCAGCTCAAGGACGAGATCGAAGCGGCGCTCGCCGAGGCGCATGCGCGCCTCAACGATCAGGTGCTCAACGCCCGGCTGACGCAGGAACGCGTCGACGTGACGCTGCCCGTCGACGCGGCGACCGCCGGCCGCATCCATCCGGTGAGTCAGACCATCGACGAGATCGTCGCGATCTTCGGCGCGATGGGGTTCGTCGTCGCCGAGGGTCCGCATATCGAGGACGATTTCCACAACTTCACCGCGCTCAACATTCCGCCCGAGCATCCGGCGCGGCAGGAACAGGACACGTTCTATTTGGCGGCGACGGCGGCGGACGGCAGCCGCAAGGTGCTGCGCACCCACACCTCGCCGGTGCAGATCCGCACCATGCTGCGGCAAAAGCCGCCGATCCGAATCATCGTGCCCGGCCGCACGTTCCGATCGGATCACGACGCCACCCATTCGCCGATGTTCCATCAGGTCGAGGGCCTGATCATCGATCGCGCGACCCACATGGGCCATCTCAAGGGCTGTTTGATCGATTTCTGCCGCGCTTATTTTGGCATGGCCGATTTGCCGGTGCGCTTCCGGCCGAGCTATTTCCCGTTCACGGAGCCGTCGGCCGAGGTCGACATCGGCTGCTCGCGCGAAGGCGGCGGACTCAAGATCGGCGCCGGCGCCGATTGGCTCGAGATCCTGGGCTGCGGCATGGTCCATCCCAAGGTGCTGCGTAACTGCAACATCGACCCCGATACGTACCAAGGCTTCGCGTTCGGCATGGGGATCGAGCGCATCGCCATGCTGAAATACGGGATTCCCGATCTGCGCACGTTCTACGACAGCGACCTGCGCTGGCTGCGGCATTACGGATTCGTGCCCTTGGATGTTCCCACCCTTGCCGGCGGCCTGGCGCGATGAAGACGACGCTCACCTGGCTCAAGACGCATCTCGAAACCAACATCGCGGCCGACGCGATCGTCGGCAAGCTGGCGATGCTCGGTCTCGAGGTCGAAAGCGTCGTCGACCGCAGCAAGCCGCTCGCGCCCTTTGTCGTCGCGCGCGTGCTCGAAGCGAAGCCGCATCCCGATGCCGACAAGCTGCAGCTCTGCCTGGTCGATACCGGCAAGGGCAAGGTCGAAGTCGTCTGCGGCGCGCCCAATGCGCGCGCCGGAATGCTCGGTGTCTTCGCGCCGCCCGGCGCCGTGATTCCGCGTTCCGGCCAAGCGTTGAAGGCGAGCAAGATTCGCGGTGTCCTGTCGAACGGCATGCTGTGTTCGGGCTACGAGCTCATGCTGTCGGACGATCATGCCGGCATCATCGAATTGCACGAAGGCCGACCCGGCGACAGCTTCGTCAAGGCGGCCGGCCTCGACGATCCGGTGATCGACGTCAAGGTGACGCCCAATCGCGCCGATTGCCTGAGCGTGCGAGGCTTGGCGCGCGACCTGGCGGCCGCCGGCCTCGGCAAGCTCGCGGTGCTGGATACGAAGCCGGTTGCCGGCACGTTTCCATGTCCGACCGCCGTCCATCTGGCGGGGCCGGACGACAAGGCCTGTCCGCTGTTCCTCGGCCGCGTCGTGCGCGGCCTCAAGAACAAGCCGAGCCCGGCCTGGCTGCAGGAACGGCTGGCATCGATCGGCCTGCGGCCGATCTCGGCGCTGGTCGATATCACCAATTTCCTGACCTTCGATCTCGGCCGGCCGCTGCATGTCTTCGACGCCGACAAGCTCAAAGGCGATCTCGCCGTGCGCGGTGCGCGCCAAGGCGAAAGCCTCGCCGCGCTCAACGGCAAGAC
>JAGWIH010000248.1 GCA_028866355.1 Alphaproteobacteria bacterium | reverse complement strand
TGCGGCGTGAAGGTCTGGGTGTTCAAGGGCGAGGTGCTTCAGCACGATCCGATGGCGCAGGACAAGCGCGCCGCCGAAGCTCAACCGGCGCGCGCCTGAGGAGAGAGTTAGGGTTCGATCATGTTGCAACCGGCATTTTTCAAATACCGCAAGGCGCACAAGGGCCGCATCCACGGCCTCGCCACCAGCGGCAATACGCTCGCCTTCGGCACCTATGGCCTGAAGGCGACCGAGCCCGGCCGCGTCACCGCGCGCCAGATCGAGGCGGCCCGCCGCGCCATTACGCGTCACATCCGGCGCGTCGGCCGCGTCTGGATCAACATCTTTCCGGACGTGCCGGTGTCGCGGAAGCCGGCCGAAGTGCGCATGGGCAGCGGCAAGGGCAGCCCGGAATTCTACGTCTGCCGCGTCAAGCCGGGCCGCATCCTGTTCGAGCTCGACGGCGTGCCGCATCAGTTGGCGGTCGAGGCCTTCGGCCTTGCCGCGGCCAAGCTGCCGATCAGCACTCGCTTCGTCGTCCGCCTGGGTCACACGGAGGAGCCGAGCGCATGAAGTCCGCCGACATCCGCCATAAGACCGACGACGAACTCCGCGGCGAGATCGAGCAATTGACCAAGGAAGCGTTCAACTTGCGCTTTCAGCGCGCCAGCGGTCAGCTCGAGAACAACGCGCGCGTGCGTCAGGTGCGCCGCGACATCGCGCGCATCCGGACAATCATGGGCGAACGCGCCCGCAAGGCCTCCTAAGGACAAAAACCATGCCGAAACGCATCCTGCAGGGGGTCATCACCAGCGACGTCATGGACAAGACCGTGACGGTGCGGGTCGAGCGCCGCTTCCAGCACCCGGTCTACAAGAAGTTCATCACGCGCTCGAAGAAGTACGCCGCGCATGACGAAGAGAATGCCTACAAGGTGGGTGACGTCGTCCGCATCGAGGAAACGCGCCCGATCTCGAAGCGCAAGAGCTGGCGGGTGATCGACGCGGTGTCGCGCGCTCCAGCACCGTCGGCGCCGCGTGCCGCCGATCCGGTGTCGGCGGAGGCGCCGGGCGGGCGCAAGCGCGTCCGTCGTGGCAAGGCTGATGCGGCCGCTGCGGCGCCGCAGAAGGCGGAAACGCCATGATCCAGATGCAGACCAATCTCGACGTGGCGGACAATTCCGGCGCCCGCCGCGTCCAGTGCATCAAGGTCCTCGGCGGCTCGATGCGCCGCTGGGCGACGGTCGGCGACGTGATCGTGGTTTCCGTCAAGGAAGCCATTCCGCGCGGCCGCGTGAAGAAGGGCGATGTGCACAAGGCGGTCATCGTGCGGACGGCGCAGCCGATCCGCCGCTCGGACGGCAGCGCGATCCGCTTCGATCGCAACGCCGCGGTGCTCATCGACAATCAGAACGAGCCGATCGGCACCCGCATCTTCGGGCCGGTGACGCGCGAACTGCGCGCCAAGAAGTTCATGAAGATCATGTCGTTGGCGCCCGAGGTGCTGTGATGCTGAAGATTCGCAAGGGCGACAAGGTCGTGGTTCTGACCGGCCGCGACAAGGGCAAGGAAGGCGAAGTGCTGCGCGTGCTCGCCGAGGAGAATCGCGTCGTCGTGCAGGGCGTCAACATGGTCAAACGCCACACGCGGCAGCGGCCGGGCGAGCCAGGCGGCATCGTCGAGAAGGAAGGCACGATTCATATTTCGAACGTCGCGCACAAAGACCCGAAATCCGGCAAGCCGACGCGCATCGGCTTCAAGGTCCTGGCCGACGGCAAGAAGGTGCGCGTCGCGCGCGCATCCGGCGAGGTGCTCGATGCCTGAAGCCCGCAAGAACACTCGGCTCAAGGAGCACTACGATAAGGTGGTGCGGCCGGAACTGATGAAGGAGTTCGGTTACAAGAACGCCTTCGAGGTTCCGCGGCTGGCGAAGATCGTCGTCAATATGGGCGTCGGCAAGGCCGCGGTCGTCGACGGCAAGAAGACCGAGGCCGCCGCCAAGGAACTGGCCGCGATCACCGGCCAGAAGCCGGTCGTCACGCTGTCGAAGAAATCGATCGCCACCTGGAAGCTGCGCGAGAACCTGCCGATCGGCGCTAAGGTGACGCTGCGGCGCGATCAGATGTACGAGTTCCTCGATCGGTTGGTGAACATCGCCCTGCCGCGCGTGCGCGACTTCCGTGGTCTTTCGGGCAAGAGCTTCGACGGCCGCGGCAATTACGCGCTCGGCCTCAAGGAACAGCTCGTGTTCCCCGAGATCAATTATGACCAGGTCGACGCCGTGCGCGGCATGGACATCATCATCGTCACCACGGCGAAGACCGACAAGGAAGCCAAGGCGCTCCTGCGCGGCTTCCAATTGCCTTTCGTCAACTGAGGATAGCGATATGGCGAAAACCAGTTCCATATGGCGCAACCGCAAGCGCGAACGGATGGTGAAGCAATTCGCCGCCAAGCGCGCGAAGCTCAAGGCGATCGCGAACGATATGTCGCTGACGCCGGAAGAGCGTTTCGCGGCGCGGCTCAAGCTGTCCGAATTGCCGCGCAACTCGTCGGCGGTGCGCATCCACAATCGTTGCGAGCTGACCGGCCGCCCGCGCGGCTATTACCGCAAGTTCAAGCTGTCGCGTATCGCGCTGCGCCAGTTGGCCTCCGCCGGACAAGTGCCCGGCATGGTCAAGTCGAGCTGGTAAGGGAGCAGACGGTATGATGACCGATCCCCTCGGCGACTTGCTTACGCGCATCCGCAATGCCCAACAGGCGCGCAAAGCGACGGTGCAATCGCCGGCGTCGAAGATCCGCGCCAATGTGCTTGAAGTGCTGCAACGCGAGGGCTACATCCGCGGCTATTCGCGCGAAGAAGTCCGCCCCGGCGTGGCCGAGCTCACGATCGAGCTCAAATACGTCGATGGCGAGCCGGTGATCCGCGAGATCACCCGCATTTCCAAGCCGGGCCGCCGCGTCTATTCGCGTATCTCGGACCTGCCGCGGGTCTATAACGGCCTGGGCATTTCGATTTTGTCGACGCCCAAGGGCGTCATGTCGGACAACGAGGCTCGCGCCGCCAATCTCGGCGGCGAAGTCCTCTGCCGCGTGTTCTAAGGAGTACCGCGTCTATGTCGCGCATTGGCCGCTATCCGGTGGCGATCCCGCAAGGGGTGACGGTCGAGGTGTCCGGCGGCAAGCTCACCGCCAAGGGCAAGCTCGGCAATCTCACGATCCCGCTGTCCGCCGAGGTCAACGCCACGGTGAAGGACGGCAAGGTGTCGTTCGAGCCGAAGACCGAGACGAAACGGGCTCGCATGCATTGGGGCACGATGCGGGCGCTTGCCAACAACATGGTCGCCGGCGTGTCGCGCGGCTTCACGCAGAATCTCGAGATCGAGGGCGTCGGTTATCGCGCCGCGGTCCAGGGCAAGAACCTGGTGTTGCAGTTGGGATTCAGCCACGAAGTGACCTTCCCGATCCCGGCCGACATCAAGATCACGGCCGAGAAGCCGACCAGCATCACGATCACCGGCACCGACCGCCAGCGCGTCGGCCAGGTGGCCGCTGTCATCCGCGCTTTCCGCCGGCC
>JAGWIH010000247.1 GCA_028866355.1 Alphaproteobacteria bacterium | reverse complement strand
CGCGCTCGCCTGGAACCTGTTCTTCAACATCAACGAGCCCGAGCACTGGTTCCACCTGACGGTGCCGACGGTGTTCCTGTTCCTAATGGTGACGCCGTGTCGCCTGGCGCGGATCGCGCTGCCGGTCTGGGCCGGCGTCACCATCGTGCTCAACTTGGCGCTGTGGGCGGTGCCCGAGGCGCGTTATCCGCTCGATCGCTATCAGACCGAGCTGGCGCGCGATTACAACACCAACGATCTCTTCCTCTATTTCGTCACCTACGGCGGCGGGCCGAACATGAGCTTCTTCACGCTGCCGACGCCGCATGTCGTCCTCGACCAGCTCTATGAGAGTTCGAAGGACGCGCCGGTCTTCTTCGCTGCGGTCGAGGCCAAGGTCGATCCGGTACTGGCGCGCGGCGGCCGCATCATCGTCTTCGAGGCACTCGATCCGACCAACTGGAACGCGCCGTGGATGCTGTTGACGCGCGACGGCATGCCGAAGGCCAAGTTCACGGGATTTTTCGAAAGTCACTACACGGTCGTGCCGCAGGGCGAGATCGCAGGCATGAAGGCTTGGCGGCTCGAGCCGAAGGCGAACTAGCGTAAAGAAAAAGGGGCCGGATTTTTCGGCCCCTTTTTGCTTTGGCGCTCCGCTGCTGCGTCAGTCGCGGCGCTGGCCGAAGAGCTGCAGCAGGAACATGAACAGGTTGACGAAGTCGAGATAGAGCGCGAGCGCGCCCATGATCGCCTTCTTGCCGGCGATCACTGCCGAGTCGCCGTCCCAATACATTTCCTTGATGCGCTGCGTGTCCCAGGCGGTGAGACCGGTGAAGACCAGCACGCCGATCACCGAGACGGCGAATTGCAGTCCCGGCGAACGCAGGAAGAAGTTGACCACCGACGCGATGACGATGCCGATCAGGCCCATGAACAGGAAGTGGCCCATGCCGGCCAGATCGCGCTTGGTGGTATAGCCCCACAGGCTCATGCCCAGGAACGTGGCGGCGGTGATGAAGAACATCTGCGCGATGCTGGTGTAGGTGTAGACGAGGAAGATCGTCGACATCGACAGACCCATCACCGCGGCGTAGCCCCAGAAGGTCGCCTGCGCGGCGCCGAGGCTCATGCGCTGGATGCCGAAGCTCAATACCAGCACGAAGCCGAGCGGTGCGAAGATCAGCAGGTACATCAGCGGCGAATGCTGCTGCGCGAGCTGAAGCACCAAACCCTGCGAGAACCAGGCGACGAGGCCGGTGACGGCGAGCGCGCCGCCCATATAGTTGTAAACGCGCAGCATGTAGCTGCGCAGGCCCTGGTCGATGCCGACCTGCGGGACCGCCGTCCGCGCTGCAAAGCGGTTGCCGGTATCGAATGACATGGTTTGGAACCTCTCTAAGCCAGAGTGGCTTTGGCGGTGATATTGGCACAGGTCGCGGGCAATTCAATGACCGCGTAAACCCCTGGCGCCCCGGCTAAATTCCCTGTCATCGAGTGGCGACCGCCCCCTTGTTGACGGTCTTCACCGCCGCCGCCAAATTCGCCTCCATGTTGCGGCTGTTCGTCGGCATCGCCCTGCCGCCCGCGCTCAAGCTGGAGCTGTCGCGGCTTACCGGTGGCCTGTCGAACGCCCGCTGGGTCGATCCCGGCAACTATCACGTCACGCTGCGCTTCATCGGCGAGATCGACGAAGGCGCGGCAAGCGATGTCGACGCCGCCCTGTCGGGTGTCCGCGCCAAGCGCTTTGCGTTGACGCTTGCCGGCGTCGGCTCGTTCAATGCGCGCAATTTGTTCGTCGGCGTCGAGCGCAACGCCGATCTCATTCATCTCCAGGAAAAGGTCGAAAGCGCGGTCGCGCGCAGCGGCATCGAGCCTGAAAGCCGCCGGTTCGCGCCGCACGTGACGTTGGCACGGCTCAAGGGCAAACCGGACGCGCGCCTTGGCCAATACCTTGCCGAGCGCGCGCTGTTCCGCGCGGCGCCGTTCGATGTCGAACAGTTCCAGCTCGTCGCGAGCTATCTCACGAAAAGCGGCTCGATCTATGAGGATCAGGCGGACTACGCGCTGGCGTAGCGCAATAAGCGCGAAGCCAAATTGACAGGGCGTAGCGCAATAAGCGCGAGCGTAACGCCGTAAGAGCGAAGCGAACGCGAAGAACGCGGCGGAAAAAAACGGGTCGCGGCCGGGACGATTGAGGGGGAATCGCCGCCGACCGCGACCTTCGCGCGCGACAACCGGCAAATACCAAAATTCATAAGCGGATCGTCAGGCCAGCAGCGGCGAGTCCAATCCACACGCTGACGATGTTAGGCGAAGGCGCTTAAACAACTGTGAAACTGTGGATAACTGTCGACAATTTGCGGCAATTCCGCCGCATCTATTCGGCGGCGGTCTGCCAACCGCGCAAACGCTGACGCAGGATGGTTTCCCGGTGGTCGGCGGCGGGCTGGTAGAACTGATCGAACTCGCGAAAGGCGCGCGGCCAGTCCTCGGCGTGGGCGCGTTCGGCGTCGACCTCGAAGCTGTCGAAGCCACAACGCACCATAAACAACAGTTGATCGCGCAGCACGTTCCCGCCGGCACGCAGCTCGCCTTTGAAGCCGAAGCGTCCGCGCAACAGGCGCGCCTGCGTATAGGCGCGGCCGTCGATGAAACGCGGGAAGTTCAGGACGATAAGCGCGAAACGCGTCGCGGCCGGACCGAACGAATCCGGCGGTACGTCGTTGGGCAACCGCAAGCCGAGCGGCCCGCTGCGGTCCGACCAGCGCTCCGGTTCGGCCTGCCAGCGCTTGAACGAGATGGTGACGGCTTCGCCACCCGTCGGCATCTCGTCGTCGGCCAGGTGACGCCACGGATCGGGGCGAAAGCCGCCGTTCCTATCGAGCAACATAAAGAGCCTCCTTGAACGGCGCCAAGCCGACGCGGCGATAGGTATCGGGGAACTGTTCGCCCGCGTGCCGGAGCCGGAGATAAGTGTCGATCAGCCGGTCGACCGTCGCCGTGACTTCGTGCGCCGCCACCGCCGGTCCGACGATGCCGCCCAACGCCGCCTGAGCGTTGTCGCTGCCGCCGACGGTGATCTGGTAGGACTCGGCGCCGTTCTTCTCGAGCCCGAGGATGCCGATGTGGCCGACATGGTGATGGCCGCAGGCGTTGATGCAGCCCGAGATCTTGATCTGCAGCGGCCCGATCTCCTCCTCGCGCTTGGCGAGATTGGTCGCCAGCGCCTGCGAGATCGGAATCGAACGCGCCGTCGCCAGGCTGCAATAATCCATGCCGGGGCAGCAGATGATGTCGCTCGCGAGACCGATATTAGGCGTCGCCAGTTCCGCCGCGCCGAGCCGCAGCCACAGATCGTAAAGCGCCGCCTTGCGCACATGCGGTAGGACCATGTTCTGGTCGTGCGTGATGCGGATTTCGCCGAAGCTCAGTTTGTCGGCGAGTTCGGCCAGCAGCTCCATCTGGCTGGCGCTGCAATCGCCGGTGATTCGGCCGGGCTGCTTGAGCGACACCACGACGATGGCGTGGCCCGCGGCCTTGTGCGGCTTGACGTTATATTTCACCCAGCGCGCGAAATCGGGC